>DAOVLC010000242.1 GCA_030631455.1 Candidatus Zixiibacteriota bacterium | reverse complement strand
CGTAGGGACTTCATCCTTTGCTCCGCCGAATGTCGTGAACCAAGTAGACACCCCTGTTTCAACGCGATTCGGCTTGTCCAGTTCGCTGCAACACAGGAACATAAACGACAATGTAAGTGCGATACTCGATGTCAGGCGCTGGATCATAAGCAAAACCCCTTGCCTACAGCCAGCTTCGGCTGTGGTCGTCTATTCTAAGGAACGATGAACTAACGGATCTGTCAAGGCGATTCGTATGATTTTGCGAGAACCCGGGCGGTGCCTGCGGGTAAAAATGTTGTGGCGTTTGAACTTCAAATGCCGTATTATTTGCCGATACTTTTGCAAAAGATTGGAGAGTTTGAAATGATTCTAAGACAACTGTTCCGCACTCTGGCTCTGACGCTTGTGGTCACCTTATTGATCGTCCCGTCGGCAGCGTTTTGCCAGGACAAGGCTCCCGCAAAACTTCTCTTCAAGGACATCTATTTTCCAGAGTTCGTCGACTCCGGGAAGTATATTGCCTATTTCAAGATCGTGCATGCAGAAACCAAAGACTACAGCCGGTTATGTTTGGGTAACCCGCGGACCGGCGAGGAGAAGATTCTGTTTCCTGATATCGATTTCAACCTCGATAAAATCCAGGCGTTCACGTTCATGCCTGACGGCAAGCATGTCGCTCTTGTCGACAAGAAGATCACGACCTGTGATATATGGCTGCACGACATTGATGATCCTTACGGTGAGCCAATCCGACTTACTAACCTGGAACAGTTCGACCCCGGTTATACGGTCGATCAACTTTATCAGTGGGGCATGAACCCGAAGGCAGTCATGGAAGTCAAACAGATGGATATTTCTCCCGACGGGAAGAAGATTCTCATGACATTCGGTATCCTCGGCAAGACCGCTATTTGGATGTATGAAATAGACCGAGACCATTATCGTCAAATGACGCCCGATCGCAAAGGGTATCTCCCGAAGTGGTTTCCAGATTCGGAGAACTTTGTCTATACTATGTTGGATTCCGTCTCCGGCAAGTTCAGCGAGGACCTCTGGATGATGGAAGCTCGCACTAACAAGTGGAGAAGGCTTGTCATGACCACCAACAGCGATGGCTACGCCACGCCATCTCCCGATGGCGAGTACGTCGCGTACATGGAACTCTCGAACAACGCCTGGAATCCGCGTGTAGTTCGGGTATCTGACGGAAAGATCGGAAAGGTCTTCGATTTGCCCGAAGGTAAGACGTGCAATCGAATAATCTGGAATGAAGATGGCACTAAGCTCTATATGACGTTAACTGGTTATGAAGGGATGTGGCCGGCACTGTACGAGGCGCCGCTGGATCCGAAGATCTTTGAATGATCGCCAATCCGTTGTTTTTGTTGACTTCGGCATGAGCGACTCATAGATATGTGACCGAGAATTTGCCATTACACGGGACAAACTCTACAGGGAGGTAGTATGCCCGATCTTGCAAAATCTTTTACATATATGTTTGAAGACAAGAATTGGTTATCCAAGATGCTTGTCGGCGCTGCATTTATGCTTCTGTCAGGGATAATTATCGGAATACCGTTTCTCGCCGGATACGTGGTAGCAGCAATAAAACGCTCGTATGATGACGAGGAGGTGCCGCTTCCGGAAGGGGATAACTTCGGTGACCTGTTCGGCAAGGGCATCGTGGCTTTTGTAATAGTCGTCCTCCTCTATATACCTGCGTTCATTCTGTCTTTCGTACCGTGCGGCGGACTGCTTACGGTTTTTTACACTCTACTTGCGATGCTGGTGTTTCCGATCCTGATAGCCCGCTATGCTGTGACCAATGACCTGAACAGCGTCTTCGAGTTCAACGAGATCATAGAACTTCTCCGTGACAACATCGCCAACCTGGCTGCGGTGTTAATCATGTGGATTATCTTTTCGATCATCGCGGTACTCGGTGTACTGGCAATCGGAATCGGTTTCCTCTTCACATCTTTCTGGGCGAATCTTGGGCTGGCATATCTATACGGAAAAGTCTATCAGGAAGCTATGAAGAAGAAGGAGACGGTAAACGTGGGCGGTGACGCCACCTGATTATCCGATTTCATGAATAGCTCTCTTGTTTTGATAGCTGAAGCGGCCGACAGTCTCGGCCGCTTTTTCCATAGGCACTTGAGGATGATACTCAGGAGCGTGACGCTTGCAGTCTTGGCGCTCGCCATTCTTGCACCTGTCCTGAGAACCGTCGGGCTGGGAACTACCTCTCGATTGATCTATCAACTCGAAGGGAACATTTGTCATCAGGAGCCGGGTCGCTGTATTCGAATCGGTAGTGCGCCTGCTGCTCTATGCTCGCGTTGCGTTGGTGCGTACCTCGGTTTCCTCTTGTCATCATTGCTCTTCTCCGTCAGATTCAGGCCGGGGAGGAGGGTGCGTTTCACTATCGGTCTGATTGCCCTGGCCGGTCTGGTCGATACCATCTTCCACCTGACTGGCCTCTACGATACGCCGAATCTGTACCGCCTGATTTCCGGTTTAGCCTTGGGCGCCGGTCTCGGCATGCTGGTGTTTAGATTCATTTCAGAGACAGAGACAACCGTTTCGCGCTGAATTTACTTCACACTTGACACAAGAATCGCTATATTTCGGAATCATGATTCGAAGACTGAAGGTCAAGAACTACGCGATTGTCCGCGATCTCGATATTGATCTTGACAGCGGGCTGACCATCCTCAGTGGCGAGACCGGCGCGGGCAAGTCGATACTGATCGGCGCTCTCAATCTGATACTCGGCGAACGGGCGTCATCCGAGGCGGTACGCGCAGGTGAATATCTCGCAGTCGTCGAAGCCGAGATCACAGAGTGTCCCCGAAGCGCTGAGGATGAGTTGCGGAGTCTCGATGTCGAATTCGATGGGGATGCGGTCACGTTTCGCAGGGAGGTTCAGGCAAGGGGCGCATCGCGCGCATTCGTCAATGGTCGAATGGTGGCGCTCGGCGCTCTGAAGAAGATCGCGGCGACGATGTTCGATCTTGTGGGGCAACATCAGCAACAGTATCTGATCGATACGGATCATCACGTAAGCTTTCTCGACAGCTTCGGAAACCTGACCGGGCTTTGCGATGATGTGTGCACGCGCTACGAGCTTCTTGTCGGCCTTAAAGCAGAGCTTGAGCGTATGCAGGATATCTCATTGCGGCAACACCAGATGGTTGAGCTATATCGATTCCAGATAGAGGAGATCGAGCAGGCGGATCTATCGGATGGGGAAGAGGAGTCGCTGTTGTCCGAGAAAAAAGTGCTCGAGAATGCGGAGAAGCTCAGGACAACGCTGTCCACCCTGTCCGATATACTTGCGATTGAGGATGACTCGATTACATCGAGGATGGCACAGGGTGAATCGATGTTGCAAGAGGCGACCGAGATCGATTCCTCGCTTTCCGATTCACTCGAAACACTGACCGGTTCCCGATTCGTGCTTGAGGACGTCGGGCGGACGCTCGCCTCCAGAGCGCAGAACATCGAGGCCGACCCGAATCGGCTGCAGCAGATCGAAGACCGACTCGATATCTACTACAATCTCAAGAAGAAATATGGCGGATCGCTCGATGCACTTCATACCTACCATGAAAAGATCACCTCGGAGTTGAATTCGGATGTGGATCTCTCGTCGAGAATCGAAGAGATCGAAGGCGAGCTTCACCAAGTACGCACAAAACTGACAGAATCCGCGCTCGAACTGTCGGAGAAACGCGGGAAACATGCGGTTCTTCTGTCGAAGAAAATCGAACGAGAGATCGCGCAGCTTGGAATAACGAAAGGGCAGTTCGATGTCAGAGTAGTGCGCAGGGAAGACGAGCGCGGTTTGATCGAATCGAAAGGCATTCGCTATCGAGTCGAACGCGATGGTATTGACGACGTGGAGTTCTATTTCTGTGCGAATCGCGGCGAGGAGCTTCGTCCGTTGGCGAAAATCGCGTCGGGTGGCGAATTGTCACGCGTAATGCTTGCGCTCAAGACTGTCGGCGCAACTCGAAAGAAACTCGAAACATTGATAGTCGATGAGGTCGATTCCGGCGTCGGAGGCGAGGTGGCGGCGGCCGATGGCAAGGAACTCCGGCGACTCGCGAGGGAACACCAGGTTATTGTCATTACTCACCTTCAGGAGATAGCCGCAGGGGGT
>DAOVLC010000322.1 GCA_030631455.1 Candidatus Zixiibacteriota bacterium | reverse complement strand
GCATCGATCAGAGAATTTGCTTCATTGATCTGAAAGACGAGAGAATCGAGGAAATCTACCGTTTCTGGCTGTTCACCGTGCCAAAACTATACGCTGTCGTTGAATCTGAGTGTGTCTTGTTGACACCAGAGGCTATGTGGTACCCGGTGCCGGGACTGACCGATGGCGCTGCTTATCCAGAGCCGGCAACACATGATTTCGTGCATTTCAAGCTCGATGTCGAGGTTGACAGAGACCTGGTCGCCGTGTCGCAGGGCGCTGTCACCGCAGACACTACTGCGACAGGCACACATTATAGATTCGAACCGGAATCTCCCCTGCCGCAGATATCTCTCGCAATCGGGAAGTACGAGCAACGATCCATTGAAGTTGACAGCATAACGTACTCACTCCTCACGCTTCGCGGGCACGATTACTTTGAGCAGTATTTCGATAGTGTATCCGACACACTACCTCACATGATCCGTGAGATTAAGGACGACTACGAGATGCAGATCGGCTTCGAATACCCATACAAACGGCTCGCCTTAGTCGAAACACCGATCCAGTTCTATTGTCATGACAGGCTTTGGACATACGCTCAAGAGACGATGCAGCCACAGGTTGTACTCCTTCCCGAACTTGGAACGATTTGTGACGGGACCGACTTCCAACGGATGAAGCGCCGGTCGAAACGCCGTCAGGAAAGGGCCAATCTCGCAGAAACACCGCAGGAAACACAGGCAATATACTTTGGGAACTTCGTGAAGATCGATCTGCTTGGGATCGAAAGGGGCAGGGGTGGCGCAAGACAGGACGAGGATTCCAACATCGAGCCCCGCTATCATATTCTGCCGAACTACTTGTCGCATTCCGTCCACCTCTCCTCGCTCGAACGACCGGTGATAAACTATGCTCTCGAATCCTATATCTTCAACAAAGCGACCCCACCCCAGGATGTTAGATGGCGCTCATGGCAAGGTTTGACAGATATGGAAAGAGCCAATCTCCTGCTGAGAGATAAGTCACTCAAGGACATAATCGGCGGCGATTACGACAGCCAGATCACTCGCGCTGTTATGAAAGAAAAGGGAAGATATCTATTCACACTTCTGGAAGCTCGGGTCGGAACCGAGAACTTCAACGATGCCCTAACGGAGTTTCTCGGGAAATACCGGTTTACGGACGCCCCTGCTGACAGTTTCCTGGCATCATTCGAAAATCTCACCGATTTCGACTTGCTGTCGCTTGTCGATTCGTGGTACGTCGATACGGTTCTGCCCGGCTTCAACATAGAGAACATCGAGAGCTACAAAGTCGTAGATGGCGAGAGGGTTCGTAGCCAGGTCAAATTCTCGATCTCGAATCCCCAGCCTGTCGATGGCGTCGTCACGGTCGGATTCCGCTCAGGCGGCATGCGTCGGGATGCTTTTACACCATGGTGGCGAAGAGGATTGCAGCAATTCGATTACGAGAGAATGATCATAGTTCCTGCGGAGAGCAAGAAAGAGATCGGGTTTGTTCTTGATGACCCGCCAGCCCAAATGAACGTAGAAACATATATTTCCTACAATATACCGTCTGTGCTCAGGAAACGATTCGAAGATCTCAAGCTCGACAAACGAGCGGTGCCCTTCGATGGTGAGAGACTCGTATCACTTGATAATGAATCAACCGAAGAACTCGGTGAGTATATCGTCGACAACGAGGACTCCGGCTTTGAGGTGGTGACAACCCCGGATGAAAGCAGATTCAGGAGATTCCTGCTTGGGTTGTTCAGTTCGGATGAGCAGGATGATGACCCGTACAAAGGGCTCTGGTTCTGGAGACCTCCGAAAGTTTGGGTCGCGACCACAGATAGTCGATTCTACGGCAGGTTCGTACACTCCGGATTCTATAAGGCATCAGGAGATGGAAGCCAGATAGTATCGTGGGATGCCGATCTGGGCCAGGACGGTACATACGAAGTGTCCTACTACCATCCGGATATCGAAGAGCCACGATGGGCAAGGCACAGAGGTAGCAGAAGAGACAAAGGCGAGCAGACTTTCTTCGTCTACCATGATGACGGCGTCGATGAGGTAGTGCTCGACCTGAACACTGCTGAACAGGGGTGGAACCTGCTCGGAACGTACCATCTCTCATCGGGCGAAGGTCGGATTGAATTGACAGACAAGAGTACAAAGGCTATAGTGACCGCCGATGCGGTAAAATGGACAAAGAGATGATAGAGACATATCTGATACTGGTATCACCTTAATACAGGGAATGGGTTCAGGATGCGTGGTTTGTGTAAGTCATTCAGAAATAGAGAAAAACGGACAAAGCGATCGGCGATAGTCTTCGCTGTCTGCGTAGGGCTGCTGCTGCCTGCTGTCGGGCTGACGGAAACATTGACTCTCGATAGAGCGCTCGACATCGCAATGGAGAGAAGCTCCGATATGATATATGCTCGCAATAACCTCGAAATCAGAAGACAGAATCTGAAGGCAGAAGACGCGTCTCTAAAATCGCAAATCAGTTTCAATCTCACACCCATTCAGATCTCCAAGGACCGGGTCGATGATCAGCTTTTTGGGCTTTACACGGTTGAATCAAAGAGCTCCCTCGCGAGCCTTTTCGTCAGGCAGCGTGTCAAGTGGACAGATGCCAACCTAACTCTGTCCAACCGACTCGACTGGTTAGAACAGACTGCCGAGAGGAAATTCGCAGAAACGACGACAAACACAAGATACAGAAACACGCTCGGTTTCACCCTTAGCCAGCCATTGTTCACCTACAACAGAACTAAACAGGCTCTGGAAGAACTCAAACTGGGACTCGAAGAAGCTGAACTGAACTATATCACAAAGAAACTTTCGCTCGAGCAGACCGTAACCGGTAGGTTCTACAACGTATATCAGGCAAAGAGAAGACTTGAGATCTCCAGTGAAGACTACGGGAATAAAGAAGAAAGCTACAATATTATCAAGAACAAGGTCGAAGCAGGCATATCCGCGCAGGAGGAACTCCTTCAAGCTGAGATCAACTTCGCACAGAGCAAGGCAAGTGTAGAGGATGGGCAGGTCGCCTACGAAAACGCGCTTGACGATTTCAAGGTCCTTCTTGGACTCTCCCTGGATGACGAAATCAAGGTTGCCGCAGATGTCACGAAGCTTGTCGTAGACGTTGGTCTCGACAAGGCTGTTCAGTCGGGCCTGAAATACGCACCGAGCCTGAGAGGAGCAGAAATCTCCATCGAATACGCCAGAAACGCTCTTGTGAGAACCGGCGCGGTTGACGAATTCAGCGCCACGGTTGATCTTTCGTACGGCCTGACCGGCACCGACGAGAATTTCG
>DAOVLC010000137.1 GCA_030631455.1 Candidatus Zixiibacteriota bacterium | reverse complement strand
AGCGCGTGAAAGTGAACGCCTCCGGGTCGCCGGCGTAGTACAGGAGATTCCC
Source organism: Candidatus Zixiibacteriota bacterium (assembly GCA_030631455.1). GTDB lineage: Bacteria > Zixibacteria > MSB-5A5 > JAABVY01 > JAHJOQ01 > DAOVLC01. The sequence continues at coordinate 5,235 of DAOVLC010000137.1, read as the reverse complement.
ACTGTTGTCAGTAACAGCAATCGACCCATAGTGGACAGACTCGATTCCATCGCCTCTGGTTGTATGCGCCAGCGGTTCCATGCCATTCAAATTAGCCTGAAGCGGTGGGAAAAGCAAGGTGAAAGGGCACCTCAAGTGCTCGCAGGGGCTATGTCCCCTGCGATTTCACATTGTATCCACCTACATCGCATTAGACAACATACGCAGCGGCACAGCCACTGCGTGCACCTATAAGTTCGATACGTGGATTTTCATCATGCGCTCCCGCGGGATGACATGAATAAGAAAACCTCCCGTAGGTGGGAGGTTTTCCATATCGCATTTCCTCACAAGAGTGGAGGATTAGTCTAGTTTCTTCTTTATGACCTTGAGTTCTTCCTGGAGTTCTTGGAGTTCTTCTCGAAGCTCCTCCATCTCGTCATCGAACTCATCACTGTCGAAGTAATAATGCAAATCATGCTTATCGAGACTCGGCAAACTCGGTATGCTGGGTAAACTCGGAAGGCTTGGCATACCCAGAAAGTAGTTACCGAGATTGCCGAAGCTCTGCCCTTCCGGTACCTCATCAAGCGTCGCGGTGAATGTCTGCTCCTGCTCCTTGCGGATTACAGTGATGTTGACCTCGTCACCTTCTTCAAAGTCGCGGATAATCTCGCGAAGCTCGGACGGTGAATCGACACTTTCACGGTCAACCGATACGATTACATCCCCTGCCTTGATCCCGGATTCCTCGGCAGGCGTATCCTCTTCGACTTCGCTGACTAGTACGCCATGTCGCACGCCAAAATAGTCGGCAAGTTGCTCGGACAGTTCGATTGTCGAGACACCGAGAAAACCGCCGCCATCATCACCGATCCAGATCGATTTGCTGCCAAGTCCCGGGAGGCCATACAAGTTCTTAAAGTCTTCAAAGTAGGAGAATGCCTCCCTGTATGAAGGCTGTTTGCCAAGCTCGACAGCGTATGTTTTCTCTTTGCCGTTACGCAAGATATTCAGTTCGACCTCATCGCCCGGCTCGTACTTACGCAAAGTTCGCGTCAGATCATCAGAGTCCATGATCTTGTTGCCATCGAACTCAAAAATAACATCCCCGGAACGCAGCCCTGCATCATCAGCCGGAGAATCATCGATAACATCATCGACAAGCACGCCGTCCTCGGTCTGCAAATCGAACGACTCGGCCATATCCTCGTCGATATCCTGCATGTAGACTCCGAGCCAGGCTCCCCTGTCCTTTGAGGACTTGTATTTCCTGCCAGCATCCGCCGACACAAACAGAGCCGAGACCGCAAAGACTACAGCGAGTGCGAAGATTGCCAATGGGTAACGCAGTTTCATAAGTTTCATTCCGTTCCTCCGCATATCTTTTTCTACCAATTCTTACGGGAGGGTACTGATGGTTGTTCCATCTTATTTCACTTGAGATCCGCTCAAGGGATGCGCAAACATTTCGAGCAGATTGGCCAGCACAAACTTACGGAAAAACCTCCACCGATGTCGTGAGATCGCATTTCTCCGTCAGTGAAAGTGACACAGAGCAATACTTCTCATGCGAGAGATGAACCGCTTTCTCGACCTTTTCTTTCGTCACGCCACCGCCCGAGACAATGAACTTGACGTGAATCTTCTCGAAATGCTTTGGATAATCTCTTGTTATCTCGCCCGACACAACAGCTCGCAGGCTCTTCAGATCCACTCGCTGCTTTTTCAGAATGTTTACCACATCGACTGCCGAGCATTTCCCGACCGCTATCAGGAACAATTCCGTGGCGTGCAGTCCCATATCGGTGCCACCGCTTTTCTCCGGTATATCGAGAAGTATCGCGTGACGACCCTCGTGACCCTCTGCCACGTATTGTTGGCTACCGATCCATCTGACGTTTACTTCGTACATTTCGTTCCTCTCTTTGCTCTGCGAACAGTCACGCTCCCTCAGCCAGTATAGATAGACTCCGAAGCTGATGTTCGCATCGTCGGTCACCGACAAGTAACAGAATCTAAGCATAGATGTTCGTTAGTCAAGTGTTTGACACCGCACAAAGTCATCACACGCTACCACACAGACTCTTATAGCTTGGAACTCAAGATGTTACGCCTATCACCTCTGTCATAAGGCTTGCATTACAGCTCCAAATATGTTATAATCTCGGCTAATTCTCTTAGGGGGGTTAGATGTTATGGCAGACGATTTTCTCACTCGAAAAAAACGTGGAGAAATGATGGGAAGACTTGATCTGAAACCGGTACTGGTTTCTCTTCTGGCACTTATGCTCTGCTCGGTTGCTACGGCGTCCGAGATTGACATCGATGTCAAGGAAACCACTTTGTCAAACGGGATGAAGATTCTCGTCCTGGAGAACCACGATGCTCCGGTATTCTCGACCGTCATCAGAGCGCGGGTCGGGTCGGTCGACGAGAAATCCGGGCAGACCGGATTGTCGCACTTTCTCGAACATATGCTCTTCAAGGGAACGAAGATATTCGGCACTTCGGACTATGAAGCCGAGAAACCGTTGATGGAAAAGATCGACTCGCTTGCCAACCTGCTGAACGAGGAGTGGGCGAAGATTCATGATCCTCTTGTTCCGCTTGATTCATCCCTGTACAAACAATACCGCGAGGAGATAGCTGAGATCCAGAAAGAGCAGGCCGGGTACATAATCAAAGACGAGCTGTGGGAGACCTATCTCAAACAAGGTGGAACCGGCCTGAATGCGTCGACAGGCCAGGACGGCACACAGTTCTATGTCTCGCTGCCATCGAACAGGCTCGAGTTATGGGCGCTGATGGAGTCCGACAGATTTGGGAGCACGGTATTCCGAGAATTCTACTCCGAACGTGATGTTGTCTACGAAGAACGCCGCATGCGAACCGACACCTCGCCGAGAGGCAAGATGTGGGAGACGCTTTCGGCGAGCGCGTTCGTTGCATCGGGCTACAATCATCCCGTGGTGGGCTGGGCTACTGATATCGAAACCTATGATCACGACCTGATAAAGGAGTACTTCCACACATATTATTCACCGAACAATCTTGTGGCAGCCGTTGTGGGTGATGTCGATGCCAACGAGGTCTTTGCGATTTGCGAGCAATATTTCGGACGGATACCGCGCGGTCCGGAGCCGCCTGTTTTGACAACTCGCGAACCGGAACAGACCGGAGAGAAACGTGTCGTAGTCGAATTCGACGCGAGCCCCACTGTTATGGTCGGCTGGCGCTGCCCTGCTATCGGTCATCCTGACAACGCACCTCTGGATGTCATGACCTCAATCCTCTCATCCGGACGCACCAGCAGGTTTAACAAGTCTATCATCGACGATAAGAAGCTCGCTACAAGTGCCTGGATTAGTTCACCCTATTCGCGCTACGACGATCTGACAGTTGCCTCGGCGACACCGATGCAACCGCACACCTGCGAGGAGATTGAACAGGCAATCTATGAAGAGATCGACAAGCTCAAGACTGAGCCTGTAACGGAATGGGAGCTCGACAAGATCAAGAATCAACTGAAAGCGAGCTTCATCCGCAGACTCAATTCGAACAGAGGCATGGCATGGAGGCTGGCTCACAACTATGCCATGACCAGCGACTGGAGATTCATGCTGAAGTCATACGAGGATATCCAGAAGGTGACCCAGGAAGACATCATGCGCGTAGCGAACAAGTACTTCGCCCCAGAGAAACGCACCGTGGTGACCATGGTTAAGGTCGAATCTGAAGATGATGAGAAGCCGGCTCGCAAACGCGGCGAGGGAAGACGCACGCACGGAGGAGGAGGAAAATGAAATACAGATATTTAGTCATACTGATTGCCCCGGCTCTGATGCTTATGCTCACGCCAACTCTCTTCGCGCAGGGCACTGGGTCCGAGGGCTCGGAATTGGTCGAGCAGTTGAAGTTCGACGATATCACATGGGAGATACCGAAACTTGGAATCGATGTCATTGTCGATACACTCCCAAACGGGATAGTGCTCTTTATGATAGAGGATCACCGGCTACCGATCTTCAATATGCGCGGACTTATCAGAACCGGCAGTATGTATGAATCGAAGGATAAGGCAGGATTGGCAAGTCTTACCGGAACTGTGATGCGTGTCGGCGGGACAGAATCGCTCGATCCGGACAAGCTCAATGAAGAACTCGAATACATCGCAGCATCGGTCGAGACCTCGATCAGCGATGAGTCAGGTTCGGCACGCCTGCGGTGCATGTCAAAAGACATCGACAAGGGTCTTGAGCTTTTCGCAGACGTACTTATGCACCCTGCGTTTCGGCAGGAGAAAATCGATCTCGAAAAGGACAAGATCAAAGAGAATATCAGACGGCGTAACGACCGTCCCGGATCGATCTGTTCGCGTGAGTTCTATCATCTGATTTATGGCGATCACCATTACGGATCGATACTCGAATGGGAGGCCGTGAAAAATATCACTCGTGAAGATATGATCGCGTTCTACGAGACATATTTCGTGCCAAACAATGTCTGGCTCGGTATCACGGGGGATTTTGAGATTGACGATATCAAAGCCGGACTTACGAAGGCATTCGCTGGATGGGGCAAAGCGAAAGTCGACTTCCCGGACAGGGTGATGGTCAAGAAGGAATCCAACCCGGGAGTCTACCTGATTGACAAGGACCTGACTCAGTCGAACATCAGATTCGGAATGCTCGGAATTGACATGTACAACCCCGACCGCTTCGCCATTTCAATTATGAACTACATACTCGGAGGCGGATCATTCACATCCAGAATGACAGCCGAGGTCAGATCGAATATGGGATTGGCCTACTCGGTCGGGTCAAGATTCTCTGCCGGCTCGCGCGACCTCGGTACGTTCAACGCATACTGTCAGACGAAAACCGAGACCACGTACAAAGCTGTAAACGAAATGGTGAATCAGATCAAGAAGATGACGAAAGAGGAAGTCTCCGATTACGAACTGAAGGCCGCCAAGGACGCCTTCATCAACAGGTTCGTCTTCCGATTCACCGACCCGTCAAGCATAGTGTCGCGGCTGATGAATCTCGAATATGACGGCATGCCCCGCGATTTCTATGAGACTTACCTCGATAACATAAGAGCGGTGGGGAAGAAGGATGTGCTTAGAGTTGCCGGGGAGTATCTCGATGTCGAGAAGATGACATTCCTGGTGGTCGGCAATAGCGCTGGATTCGAGTCTCCGCTCGATGAATTCGGCAACGTGACTATGCTGGAACTCAAGGAGCCAGTGGT
>DAOVLC010000010.1 GCA_030631455.1 Candidatus Zixiibacteriota bacterium | reverse complement strand
TTCAGCGTGTACTCCTGCACGAATTCCCTGACGCGTCTGACCTTCCTGGATATCTTCTTCAGTCCGGCAAGATCGAGCTCGACATTAAAATGCCCCGAATTCGCGACAATCGCACCGTCTTTCATCTTGCGGAAGTGCTCGGGACGAATCACGCTCGTGTTGCCTGTCAGTGTGATGAACAGGTCACCAATAAGCGCCGCCTCGGCCATCGGCATAACCCTGAAGCCATCCATAACCGCCTCGAGAGCCACCAGAGGTTTTACCTCGGTTACGATCACATTCGCGCCGAGACCTTTCGCGCGCATAGCGGCCCCTCGCCCACACATGCCGTAGCCGGCGAGCACGACAGTCGATCCGGCCAGCAGGATATTCGTGGAGCGAAGGATGCCGTCCATGGTCGATTGACCGGTGCCGTATCGGTTGTCGAATAGATGCTTCGTGTTAGAATCGTTGACCGCGATAATCGGATAACCGAGCACGCCATCGTTTTCCATCGCTCGAAGCCTTATCACACCCGTGGTGGTTTCTTCGGTGCCGCCGAGCACACCGCTAAGGAACTCCTTGCGCTTGGCGTGCAGTGTCGAGACGACGTCGCAGCCGTCATCCATGGTCAGATGCGGACGCATATCGATTGCAGTGTACACGTGATCGTAGTAGACCTTCCTGTTTTCACCGCAGACAGCGAAGACCGAGACACTGTGATGTTTGACCAGCGATGCGGCGACATCGTCCTGGGTTGAGAGCGGATTAGAAGCGCACAGGGCGATCTGTGCCCCGCCCGCCTTCAGTGTTTCCATAAGGTTGGCGGTCTCGGTTGTAACATGGAGGCAAGCAGCGAGCCTCAGTCCCTTGAGTGGCTTCTGTTTTGCGAATCGGTCTCTTATGAGTTTCAGGACAGGCATGTAATTAGCGGCCCATTCTATTCGCTTCTTGCCAGTTGCGGCAAGCTTGAGGTCCTTTACGTCGTAAGCGCTTTTCTTCATGTTAGAATTCCTTTGCGATATCCGCGGCTTTGTCGGTTTTTTCCCACGTAAACTGATCTCCGTTTCTCCCGAAATGGCCATAACAGGCAGTGTTCCGGTAGATCGGTCTCAGGAGATCGAGCGTTTTTATGATTCCCCTCGGTGTCAGGTTGAAATTTTCCCTGACGACCTCGACGATCTTGTCATCATCATATTTCGATTTGTTATCCGTCCATACCGAGACCGAAATTGGATCGGTGACTCCGATAGCATAAGCGAGTTGGATCGTGCATTTCTCCGCAATCCCTGAAGCGACAACATTCTTGGCGATATATCTTGCCATGTATGCGGCAGACCTGTCAACCTTGGTCGGATCCTTGCCGGAGAACGCGCCGCCGCCGTGAGTGGCCATGCCGCCGTAAGTATCAACGATAATCTTCCTGCCGGTCATTCCGGTATCCGATTGCGGGCCCCCGATAACAAACTTCCCGGTGGGATTAACCAAATACCTGGTATTCTTGTCCAGCAAATGCTCCGGAATTACGGGTTTGATAACTGTTTCGATTATCTGGGCTTTCGCATCGTCTGTTATGTCTTTACCCACGTAATCGAGTATCTCCTCGGTGTGCTGACTGGAAAGGAGAACGGTGTCGACTCTTCTGGGCTTGCCTTCCATATACTCGACTGTTACTTGCGACTTGCCATCGGGGCCGAGATAGCCCAGGATGTTGTTCTTGCGGACCTCCGCGAGCCTTCTTGCGAGTTTGTGTGCAAGCATGATCGGCATCGGCATCAATTCATCGGTCTCGCTGCACGCGTAGCCGGTCATCAGTCCCTGATCGCCGGCGCCGCCGGTATCGACTCCCTGGGCTATATCCGGTGATTGGCTGCCTATGGCGTTCAGGATCGAGCACGTTTTGTAATGAAAGCCGAATTCCGGCTTGGTGTAACCGACATCTTTCACAATCTCGCGAACCAGATTGTTGATGTCGACATAGGTTGTGGTCGTTATCTCACCTCCGACTATGACAAGCCCTACGGTCACAAAGGTCTCACACGCCACCCTCCCCGACGGATCGTCCCTGAGAACACCATCGAGAACCGCATCCGATATCTGGTCGCTAAGTTTGTCCGGATGCCCCTCTGTGACTGATTCCGAAGTGAACAAGAACGATTTATCTCCCATAATACCTCCCTGTACTGAAAGACCACGAGAATTTACGGCAGCGAAACGCCCCTAATAACTTATCTCAGACGAGTCTCCAACGTTGAGTATTTTGAACGATCCATTGACCACAGCGTTGTTGCCAATGAGAGAAGACATAAGCCTTGCGTCTTCGACGTGCGCGCCTGCCGATATTATCGAATCTCTTATGATGGAATTCCTGATCACACATCTGGCCGCTACGGATGTATCCGGGCCGATTATCGATCTTTCAATCACTGCATCAGGTGCTACATAAACCGGCGGAATCAAGACACTTTCAGGGTGGTCACTGTTTTCTCTCTTGTCAGTATGATTCGCGAGCAAGTGTCTGTTGGTTTGAAGCATGGTCTCTCTTCTGCCGCAATCATACCACCCATCGATCGAAACAGCGTGCAGCTCGACTCCATTATCGAGAAGAAGCTGTATCGCATCGGTCACCTGAATCTCGCCTTTTGTTCTGATTCCATTATTGTATATTTCCTCTAACGCATTGCGGAGCGCCATGGTATCCTTGATGTAGTACACTCCGACAACGGCGAGGTTCGATTTAGGGTTCTCCGGTTTTTCGACGATAGATGTGATTCTGGTGCCCTTAACCTCAACAATGCCGAATCTCTGCGGCTCATCAACCTCTTTTACGCCCAAGACATTCTGATTGCGACCGAGCAGGCCCTGCCAGTCGGTTTCGACAATCGTATCTCCGAGAATTACGAGGAGATCTTCGGTTTCTCCCGGTTCGATCCCCAAGAGAATCGCGTATCCAAGCCCGAGAAGTTCTTTTTGCTCGACAAATCTGACGTTCAGATCGTACTCTCTCTTCACGAAGTCAACAATCTGAGAACCCAGAAATCCGACGATGATCGTTACTTCCGACGGATTGAGCTGGACTACCTGATCGACGATGTGGGCGAGAATCGGTTTGCCTGCGACATAGAGGAGCGCCTTGGGAGCGCTGTGTGTATGCGGTCTCAGTCTGGTACCCACGCCTGCCGCAGGAATAATCACTTTCAATGCGAAACCTCCCAGGAATACATCAAAGGACAATGATATACTCTTGGCCCCTGCTTTGCAACTAATTTATGAGATGCTTGAAGCTGTCGACGCAGTCAAACATCAGGAACCGGATTCTGCCTATCAGGAGCGACACGCGCCCCATGACCGTGTATCCGAAATGCGCGCCGAATGAGATCATAATAAATACAATCCCGACGCGTGCAGTGGCCCCGAATATCCCTCTATGTTCCTTGGAGAAGTAGAAATATATCAGGGTAGAGATTACTCCGACGAAGATGATCCATGCGCCAAGTGTTGCGAACCAGCTTCCCGCGCCGAGCAGTCCGCTTATGGTGTCGCCCGTCTGAGGAAGCACATAGCCATGCAACTGCTGCATGATCGATATCCCGGCGGTATTGCCCATAACGAATGCGATGGAAACACGGGACACATACGAAAGCTTCTCGGTCAACCGCGTGAACAGGAGAACGCCCATGATTCCCGGTATCAGTAGGGTGTATTCGCCATCGCGGGTGATTGGCATCCACAACTGCTGTAAGATCACAGCGTGCCATATGAGTCCGACGTAGTAACCGGCTGACAGTCCGGCGTAGATATGTTCCGCGAGCCTGTAGAAGGGGTTGTCCTTGTATAGAAAGGAGAATATACACAGGGTCAGGAACCCGGCGACGCTGACTTGGAGGAAGTTGACCAGGCTCTCGCTCATTTTTCCCTTCGACCGATGAAGTAAGCGATGTTGCCCATTATGATGAAGAATATGATCATCAAGTGCACCATCGATTGTGCGCCCATGCCTGTTGTAGCCATACCAACGGCCCCTACCAGCTCCTCGTATTCTGCTGCGCCCTTCATTCCGCCAAGTAGACCGACTAACTGATCGGCTCTTACGTAGGCGTAGAACTTCGGCGCCATCACAGCAGTGACTCCTGCTCCCATTTCGGTGCCGTATTGAGCATTTACCAGGCCGACCCAAAAGTCGACAATTGTGTTATCCGATACGATGAATATAAACTCTACACCTTCATAGTTGTCGATTCCCCGCATAATTGGAATCGAATCGAGCGGAGTGCCGTAGAAATCGGTAGGATAAATCGATCTGATCGATTTGCCGAGTCCGAGGAGCACAGCCTGATAATTGGCCTTATATCCGAGATTGACATAATCGACTCCATACACTTTCCCGAACTGCTCAGCCATAGTCGCCATCACCCGGTCTGCTATACTGGGACCGCCGAGCCCGACTGTCGAGAGGGTGATGATCTTCAGGTCCTTTCGCCAGCATTGATTGAGAGCCGCGATCGACATCGGTTCAGTCTCGGCGAGCGTTGAGGGATAATAGTCGAACGTAAGTATGATAGTCGAACTGTCCGGGATGGCCTCCACCCTTTCGTAAAGAGTTACTGTTTCCGGTGAGATGGAGATCGGCATCGGGAATTTGAATATCAGGGGCGCAACGACAGACAGAGATACAGCCGCATAGATGACCCTTCTGTCTATATTAGTGATAATACGCAGGAATCGGGAGGCCAAACTCTATGACCTCCCCAGATATGTTCGCTCTATGCCGAGAATTATCCGAAGAGACATGCTGGCCGCGCCGAGGGCCGCACCAATGATTATCCCACGTTGTACTGAGAGGTTGGGATAATTCATAATCCAGTCCGTAACCTGGGGAAGGTAACTGAAAATAGCACGACCCAACGGCACTCGGCCAAGCATAACAATCGTCGCTGTTATTAACAATATTGTCGCCTCCAAAGTTCTCGCCCTGAACGCACGATATGCGGCTGACGCGATAAAAAACGCCAGCATGGAGAACATTGTCGACATCATCGGGGCGTTCATGTTCTGGAAAAGCCAGTCGTAGACTGTCCCCTGTTCTGTCCCCTGAAAGATGGCAAATACGGATGATACGGTCAGGAATGCCAGCAGCACAACCTTGTACGGCCAGTTAGTTTTTCTCTGCCTTACGTGGGCAAGCGATACGCGGGTTATCGACGCGACTCCGAGAAGCAGCGCGAATCCACCCACAATCGTGATCCATTTCAACTGCTGCTGGGAAAACCATGAGATGAAGGCATTGCCGGAGAAAAAGGCAACGATCATGACAAACCCGGCAAAAAACGCAACTGCCATAGGTAATTGTTTGCTCAGAAACGATGACATAAGGCCTCCTCAAACCGCATCGGTAAGATATGCCGAGAATATGGTTTGTCAAACCCCAAATCGGCCGTCTTATGGAGTTCGGCGATTGCGTGGAAACGGTTTAGACAAGGCTCGAAAATGGATTCGAAGTGAACCAGTTTGATATTCTCAGAGATGAAAAGGGAGCCTTGATCATCCAGGCCCCCCTAATTGTCAAGAATATGCGACTCTTCAACCTTACGGGCAGTCAGCGCATGGGGCGGGGCCGCCTGCGAATATGTATTGGATCACATAGACAACGTCGTCGATGTCTATCTCGCCCGTGCAATCAACATCACCCGACTCCAGAGGCTCGGGGGCCGGGCCACCAGAGAATACGTACGCAATCAAGTAAACCACGTCGTCGATATCGATCTCCGTAGAGGCGTTTGCGTCGCCGCATATCCAGCTGTGCCCTACTTCTATAGAGAGAGGTGCTTGCGTATCAGCTCCAATCTCATCTTCGACACGTGCCGTAAAGCTGATCGAGCCCTCAGACGATGGTATGCCAGTGAGAAGTCCTGTGGTTGACAGGGATAATCCCGTCCCGACAAGATCATCGTTCAGATCGCTCCAGACCTTGTCACCTGTGCCGCCAGTAACTTCGAGCTGTTCGGAGTACGGTTCGTCGACCGTCGCGGATGGAAGGGAGAGCGTGGTGATTGAGAGCGCCGGGTTGATCGTGAAGCTGAATGGCTGATTGTCATATGCTCCGATCTCATCATCGATATGCGCCGTGAAGTTGATCAGACCCGGAGTATTCGGTATGCCTGACAGCAGCCCACTCGATAACAGCGAAAGCCCGGTTCCGGACAGATGGTTGTTCGGATCGCTCCAGATCATCGTGCCTGTACCACCGGTAACCTGAAGCTGAGCCGAATACGGGACGCTGGCGGTCCAATCGGGAGGAGACGTCGCAGTTATTTCGAGTGGCGGGTTGATCGAGAAGCTGAACGGTTGCTCATCATAGGCGCCAGCCTCATCTTCAAGATGAACAGTCAGACTGATTGTACCGGCAGTCGCCGGCGTACCGGATAGCAGACCGGTGTGAGTCAGAGACAGTCCTGTACCTGCGAGATCATCGTTCAAATCACTCCAACCTTTTACACCTGTGCCGCCTGTCGATTGAAGCTGCGTCGAATATGCCCAGTCCTCGGTCCAATCAGGTAGGGATGTAGTCGTTATCTCGGGAACGGCGTTCATCGTAAAACTGAACGGCTGATCGTCCGAAGCTCCGCCGTTGTCTTCGACATGCGCGGTGAAGCTGATCGTGCCGGTTGATGTCGCGGTGCCTGAAAGTAGTCCCGATGTGGATAGCGATAGCCCGGTACCGTCGAGATCGCCATAAAGATCACTCCACGTATGCTGACCGCTGCCGCCTGAGGCTACAAGCTGCTGAGAATAGAATACTCCGATTGTCCAGTCAGGAACGAATTCGGTCGTGATATCGATAGGCACTGTCGCGGCGGGAAAGATGATATAGTCGACCCAGCCGCAGTCGCCACCATTCGATTGACTACCATCTTTCATGTATTGCCATTTGAATGTATGCGTGCCTGATGTGACCGAGTACGACGCCTCAGTCCATCCAACCTCGCCGGACCACCTGTCTTTTCTGCTTCCGTCGATGAAGAATTCGAGGTAATCCCAGCCGGACTCGGATGAAACTTTGTAGTAGAATGAAATCGTACCGCCGGACGTAATATCAAGAGTTACGAATACGCTCGATGTGTCGTAGTCGCCTATATCACCGGACTTTGCGCAATAAGCACCCTCGTATACTCCGGATGTAACTGCGGTCCATGGCTGATCTCCACCCATCTCCCACGGGTACTGTGCGAACGCTCCGGTTTCGAAATCCTCAACCTGCTGTCCAGCCATCACATTGAAGGTGACAGTATCGACATATCCTCCGTCTGCTTCGACATAAAGCTCGAACTCCGCTGAGTGCATCAGCGGGCATGACGGCGAAATGTCGAACATGTAGAGATTGTTTGACGGAGCCTGGCCACCCAATTTCGCGATATTGGGAAACGTCGAGAAGTCCTGAGTGATAGTTACAAGAGTGTCAGCGGTAGACAAGGTACCTGATACATTGTCCGCGTTTTTTCCGCCGTCGTTCCTGAGCGTTATATGCATCGCGACGGCATCTCCGGGATTGATTAGGCCGGCATCGTTGCCCACGTAGCTCAGGAGCGGCTCGTCGAGCAGAAGCTCCATCTGTACATGCTGTATCACGGTGCCACCGGCTGACACATATATATCTTCAATCGTCTGTGTGATATATCCGAGTGCAGAGAATTCAAGATCATACGTTCCGGCATCAATCATGCGGTGGTAATCACCAATATTAGGATCGGTGAAAACGCGGGAGCTATCGATGTCGTGGCCGACTACCGTTATTGTCGCATCAACCGGATAACCGGTAGAGACCTCGGTGACGAGTCCGGTTATGCCATAACGTGCGTTTTCGAGCCAGTCGATCAAGGATCGTTTGTTGTATTCCCAGTGCGCCGGCAGCTGGCTTGCGGGGAGAAGCTTCGTGCCCGATATCTCTGCCGTCACTTCGCGGCCTCCGCGGAAATAGGTCATGTAATCCTGACGTCCACCATTTATGGAATACCAGTCGTATCCATTGGTGATTCCATTGTCGAAGCCATCCATGTAGCTGCTTGGAGCGTAGTCGTGAACCGTATCGGCGTACGCTCTTGAAACATTTATCCACCAAGAGTCATCTGCATGTCTCTGACTCCATGTATCCCACGGGTAGTTTATGACCTCAGCGCCGCCGTGAAAATTGGCCGAAATGATGAAGCGGTTGTTTTCGGCGAGTTCCATCATGACTGTCGTTTCGGTTTGTCTCGTACCTCCAGGATACGGACCATCTTCAGGATCGGGGAAATTACGATTCAGATCATAGCCATTCGCATTGTAACGTGTTGCACCGTATACCGAGCTGTTTCCGCCGGCATAGGTACCATCCGGATTCGCATTCGGGTTAATCCATACCTCCATGTTGTTGATCATGTCAGTGATACGGGGATCGGAACCATAGCTGACAAGAAGAGAGTCGATCAATCTCAGTAGTAGCACATAGCCGGCCGTTTCATCGCCATGCATCGTGCCTGTGTGCATAACCTCCGGCTCATTCTCCTCCACATAGACATTATCCGAAATCTTGGCAAACAGAAGTTCACGCCCCTCCACTGTGAAACCGACGTTCTGAACATCACAGATAAGTGGATAGTCAGCTTCGAACTGATACATCATGCTGACATACGCGTCATAAGTCGGATATGCATCCCAGTCCTTCATTCCGCTCTTTTCCGTCGTCATCTTCGGCTGGATGAGGGTCGATGGGGGAGGAAGTACCGTGTACGCGTAACCGAGGCTCTCAAATCTTGCCAGTTGCTCATCGTTCGCGTACGCATACACTTCAGTACCGACGACATTGTCGATCGAAATCACTTTCGTGAGTTTAATCATCTCTTCCCGCGACTGGACATCGAACTTGAAATATGTCTCACCTGCCATAGCGCTGGATAATGCTATCAATGACAGCAGAAGTGTTACGATCAATATGAATCGACTTCTCATTTCTCACCTTCTGTTAATTCGCATTACATTCTATATTCGGCCTTTCACGAAGCGGCCTATAGCTAATCGTTTTCTCATCAATCGTAACTCAATTCAGCGAATCAGGTTCCACCCTCATCCGCATACTTGTCAGCAGCCTTCACATGCTTCCGGTCCTCCGGAAAAGATGTATGCTATAAGGTAAACGATATCATCAATGTCGACATCGCCGGAGCAGTCAGCATCGCCCGCTTCCATTGGTTCCGGAGCAGGACCACCTGCAAACACGTAATTGATAAGGAATACGGCATCATCGATATCGACCTCTCCGGACTGGTCAGTGTCACCGCATAAGAACGTCGAGATGTCGAAGGACATCGTGTCTGCGCTGCAATAATCTGCTACCGCGACTGTCAGTGTCTGCACTGAAGCTTCTTCTGGAGCAATACCAATAACCGAATCATTCTGAACAGTACACCACGACGGATACTCCGAATACGTTATCGTATGCTCCGTATCATCGGGATCGGTAAAGTCAGGGTAGAACTCAAACGTAACGTCATTGTGAAGAACTACATTCGCAACTTCATCAATCGCAGGCGCGACATTCGAATTATCAATTGTGATTGTGACCACAACCATATCTGCCAGTTCACCGTCTGAAACCAAAACCCTAAATGATGTATCGGCATAGCCGCATTCCGCCGTACCTGAGACTGTCAGGTCTGTGAGTGAGCACCAGGACGGTATGTCGGCAAAAGAGATGTCAAGGCCGGTGCCGTCACAGTTTGGATCGGAAGCCTCCGCTGTGTATTCGAATGATTCTCCCGGTGTGACCGTGATAGATGATCCAGAGGTTATCACTGGTGGCTCATTGTCGAACTGCGGATCGCAGCATAGATCATCCGGGTCATTCGGGCATGCATCGCAGAGGTCGCCCACTCCATCATCGTCCGAATCAGCCTGGTCCGGGTTCGCAACGCCGGGACAGTTGTCAACCTCACAAGTATTCGCCGGATAACCGGGATCACCGTACCCGTCTTCGTCAGTGTCGGTGCAGACGTCGCAACTGTCACCAAGCCCATCTTCATCGGCATCGGATTGATCGGCATTCGCGATAGTGGGGCAATTATCGATCAGGCAGGTATTATTCGGGAAACCGGGATCGCCGAAACCATCACCGTCAATATCAGTGCAATGATCGCAGCTATCGCCCAGGCCGTCGCTGTCAGAATCCTCCTGATTCGGGTTCGGCTCGAACGGGCAGTTGTCGACATCGCAGAGATTGGCCGGGAAGCCCGGATTGCCAAAACCATCACCGTCGGTGTCGGTGCAATCGTCGCAGGCATCGCCCGAACCGTCGTCATCGGTATCAGTTTGGTCGGGATTGCTCGTCGTAGGGCAGTTGTCGCAGAGGTTGCCGAATTCATCGCTATCGTCGTCTTCCTGCAACGGATTGTAAGTCCAGGGACAATTGTCTTCCATGTCCGGAATCCCGTCTTCGTCAGTGTCTGTCATATCGTCACAGAGGTAGACAGTTACCTGGAAATGGTCTATACCTGATTCGTTAATGCTCTGTGGATCGGCATCATTTGCGGTGAACCTGAGCTGCATGTTTGCGGTCAGTTCAACTCCAGCGGCATCCATGGTGGCATGGTCGATGTTATGCTGGCGCCAGTTAGTACTGCCGTCCGTGTCGTGTCTTGCGATTTCGATCCAGCTGCCGACGCCGCCGTTGCTGTTGATCTCTACCAGCAGCATGTCAACGCCGCCCGCTGTGTTGGTGAGATAGAGGTAGTAATCGTACGAGATGACGACCTGACCTCCAGACATGTCTAATACAGGTGAGAACAGTCTGACCGCGCCATCGTCTACATCGGTATTACCCATTTGGTTATCCGTCAGGAAACACTGGCCGCTTCCATCGCCGTCGGAAGCAGGGTCATATTCCCAGCCCGGATCATTAACGGGCACACCGCGTTCCCAATCGCCACTGGTCGCACCGAGAACCTCCGTTGTCCAACCCTGATCCGTTTCGAAGTTATCTTCGAATGAGACTTGAATATCCTGTGCCGGTATGGCGCTGTACACCTCCGTTGGTGCGTTCCTCGGATCGCTGAACGTTCCGTAGGATGCTTCTTCCGCGGTGAAGTAGAATTCGATCGTAGAGCCACATTCAAGAGCTGGCAATACCGCGTCGTAGTGATTCGTCGGGAATTCGTCCATATCAATGGTCACGTAGGCCGCGCCGTCAATGGAATAGTGAAGCTGACCTGAAGACGGCACCGGCTCCCCGTCGAATAGACCGCTCACAACAACCTCGACAGAAGTAGGCTGCCCGGGAGTAAGAACTGTAGGAATACCAGCGGGATAATCGAAAGCAATTGAGCTGATCTGTCGGAAAGTGACAGTCGGATCTCCGAAAAGATTCAATTCGTAGTAGCACCAACGCATGCAATCCTCATCGATCCGATAGAGGTTGTCTTCCTTCAAATCCTGGTTGGCGCGTCCGAGCTCGGGTTTCTGTTCGATAGGACGATACAC
>DAOVLC010000359.1 GCA_030631455.1 Candidatus Zixiibacteriota bacterium | reverse complement strand
AGAAGTCGCTTAGGAGGATAATCAGATGTCAGGGCACTCTAAATGGGCCACAATAAAGAGAAAGAAAGGTAAACTGGACGCCCAGCGTGGTCGCGTGTTTACCAAGCTTATCAAAGAAATAACCGTAGCCGCCCGTCAGGGTGGTGGCGATACGGAAGCTAATCCTCGTTTGCGTACGGCTATTGCAGCGGCAAAGGCTGCCAATATGCCGCAGGACAATATCAAGACGGGTATTCAGCAGGGGACAGGTGAACTTCCGGGAGTCTCCTACGAGGAGACATCTTACGAAGGCTATGGGCCGGGAGGCGTTGCCGTGATGCTCGAGGTCTTCACCGATAACAAGAAGCGGACTGTTGCCGAGATACGGCACATTCTCACCAAGCGTGGTGGAAATCTTGGAGAGACCGGATGTGTCGGCTGGATGTTCGACAAGAAAGGTCTTATTCAAATCGAAATCAGTGCCTCTGATGAAGATGCCCTCATGGAAGTGGTTCTTGAGGCAGGTGCCTCTGATCTGACTGTCGAGGACGATGTTTACGAAGTAATCACGCCATACGAATCATTCGAGGCGGTCAGATCCGCTATCGAGAAGGCGGGCGTGGAGATGGTTCAGGCAGAGGTTACTGCTATACCCCAGTCGACGGTCAAACTCGACGAAAACAAGGCAAACTCGATGCTGAAGCTGATGGAAGAACTCGAAGATCTCGATGATGTCCAGAAGGTCTACGCTAATTTCGATATTGACGACGAGTTGATGGAAAAGCTAAGCGCCTGAATCTACTTCAGCTTGTTCTGAATCCTATTCAGATACTCGTCGTACCTTGGATCGGTCGGCGTGCCCCGTACACGTTGAAGAGTAGACAAAGCCTCACTGTAGTTCCCCGTATTGTAGTAGACTGCTGCAAGGTTGACAAGTGTCCCCTCGAAAAAAGGCGATATCTCGAGCGCCTTGCCGTATAACTCTATTGCAGACAAACGATCACCTTTGATTTCGTAACACGCGGCAAGATTGTTCAGAACATGTATGTGGTAAGGACTGATTCTGTATGCTTTCTCAAAGTCATCGAATGCCGCGTCTATATCGTTCATGCTGAAATTGGCTTCTCCTCGATACCACGCGAGTGGTGTCGATGTAGGGTCGAGCCTCGACAGGGGAGACGCAGCCATATCGATTTCGGACAGAACAGTCTTCCAGTTCCCGACAAATCTTTCCGTCAGCGCCCGTTTAGTATGCATCTCCGAACTGAGTCTGTAGCCTCCCACCAGCAGACAGCATCCGGTACACAGGAGCATCATTATTCCGATAAGTGCCGTATTTCGTCCAGAGCGAACCCGGTTCGTCGGATGAGCTCGGTGAAACATCGACACTATGACTGAAACTGTGAGCATCGCGAACAGTGGATGAACGATTCGTTCCTTTGGGTAGCTGAAAAACGATATGACAAGAAATCCGATTATCCCGATCAGCATGAGCGGAGCCAAGACAGCGTCATCTTGCGAGGACGTTTCTCTAATCGTTCTGTATCCATAATAGATCGTCAGGAGAAAGATCATGAGATAGAGAACCAGGCTGGCAAGCCCGGTTTCGGTCAGGACCCAGAGAAAGTCGTTATGTGGCCTCTGGAAAAAAGTCACTCCCGATTCAGACGTTAGTCCTTCAGTTCCGTAGCTGGGGATATGAATCTTCCAACTTCCAATACCGACGCCCAGCAGCGGATTGTCCGCAATCATTTCGAGCGACTTGCCCCACAGCACTGCTCTTTGCCTCAGCGACGCATCTGTTGTGTTGATCAGCGTGCGGTTCTCAACAGGTGTATCGACTACCTGATAGAGAGAGAATGTGAGCAGCGACAGTAAAGATACAAGCATCACAACCGCAGCCACCGGAGCGATGCGGCGTAACGCAGGAGGCCTGCCGGCGACGAGCTTTCCCTGTCTTCTTCTCGCAAGCGCCGCAATACATGCCGTCAGCAAAAGGGAGACGGCTGCCGCCGCCCAGACTGCGCGAGTCTGACTGATGGCGAGCACATAGAAGATGAGTGTAACCGAAGAGATCGAAATCCATCTCCAGGTGCGGCCTGACTTATGCCAATTGTAGAGAACGAACGGTGACATCAGGAACAGCGCGGAAGAGAGAAGATTCTTGTTTGCCATCGTTCCGTACGGGATTACATTCCCCGGTATCCAGCCAAAGCCAATCTGGAAATATTGGAAGATTGCGATAATCGACAGACACCCGCCGGTGATGGTTACGGCCTTGGAGATTGTTCGGACGCTACCCGTGTCCTCGGTCAGAACGATCATAAACGCCACGAATGTCAATAAGGCCAGGATGATCTTCAGTAAGTCGAACACCCCCTCACTGAGGACATGGCTCTGGGTGAGCGAAATCCCGGACATGACCGCGTAACCAGCCATTACGGGAACAATGGTGCGGCTGAGAAAAGCGAAGTCGAATCGATCTTGTTTTCCGACTGATCTGATGAGTATGATGACCGCGGCCAGAAACAGAATTACGGACAACAGCAGAAAGCGAGGCACGAGAACCGGATCAAGCGCCGATTCGATGTAGAAGAACGGCAGGATCAGCACGGAGCCGAGAATCAGAAGCGTTCTTAGATGTTTCACACATCCTCTCGATATGTGATGCGGAAGCTCAGCTCACAAGCCCTTTGAGGCGTTCTCGGATGTCTGCGATCTCTTTCAGTTCGATTTCAGGCTCGTCCCAGTATTTCAGAACTTCCCGGTAATTTGCTATAGCTTCTTCTCGGTTGCCGAGTGCTTCGTTAGCGACTCCGATATAGTACAGGGAGAACAAAGAAATGAGAGCCTGCGATGTCTCCTCTTCGCCGCCTGCGACAAGTGATTCAAGAACTTCCTTTCCAGACTCGTACTGACCCGCCAGCACGCGCAGCATTCCGAATTCAAGCAGGTTTGGGCTAGATCTCTCAGTCTGAATT
>DAOVLC010000339.1 GCA_030631455.1 Candidatus Zixiibacteriota bacterium | reverse complement strand
TGCCGCAACCTGCAATCGGCGTCGCTTCCGGTCTTTCGTCGAATGATCTCGGCGACATGACGTTCGGCTTCTCCTCACCGACTACGCCTCCGACAGCCTTCACATTCAGCCTCGGCGATACCGAGATCAAACAGGCAGGTGGGGTGTCGACATTCGGTTTCGACTTCTCGAATATCAAAGTCGAAGTGATTCGATACGAATCCGATGACGGCACGGAGATACCATCGCTGCTTTACATGCCTGCAGACGCTGCGAGAGACGGCAGCAACCCGGCAATAGTAAATTACCATGGTGGACCTCCAAGTCAGAGTCGCCCTCATTTTCAGCGAAACATCGCCTTTGCATTGAGCAAGGGATTTGTGATGATGTTCCCGAATGTTCGCGGATCGACCGGCTACGGCCCGGCCTATGAGAGAGCCGATAATCTCGAAGGCAGATTCGCATCACTCGTTGATTGCGAAAGGGCGCTCGATTATCTGATCGATGAAGGGTTGTCGAGTCCCGACCGGATTGCTATCTGGGGAGCATCGTACGGCGGATATGTGGTCAACTGGCTCGCCACCCATTGCCCGGAAAAGATTGCTTGTGTCGTGTCTGATGTCGGCGTATCCGATGTCGATCACACGAACCGGAATTCGAGCCAGGTGTTCGCAAGTGGATGGGAGAAAGAGTACGGGCCGGTCGGAAGCGATCTGACCCACAAGCTTTCGCCGATCTTCTATGCCAGTGCAGTTTCGAAACCGATGCTGATTACCGCGGGCTACAATGATCCGAGAGTCCCGCCGTCCGATCCGAGACGGTTCGCGTATACACTTTCGAAACTCGGCAAGCAAGTCTGGTACTACGAGGAAACCGAGGCAGGCCACGGCGGTTCATTCAAGCGCCAGATAATATTCGACCTCACGAAGAGTTACTCCTTCACGATGAATCATGTGATGAAGTAGCCTTCGAGACATTCTCGATATTCTGGGCGGCAGGTTTTACTTGCCGCCCTTCAGGTTATCGTCAGATTTCAGGCATGCCCGTAAGCGCAGATAGGGCTCGAACAACCTATCAGCATCTACTGAAGCGTTATGTAACCAGTCTAGGACTTCGTTCTGTTCGGGGGTTATCTCACCTCTCACCTTGGGGGTTGCCCTCTCGAACTTCCGCGCAAGTTTCAAATCTTCAAGTGATTTCTCGTATACTTGTTCAATAAACGACGTTACGTCTCTGTCGAACAGAAACTGCGCTTCTGCTGTCTCCCTCGGCAATTTCAACGTGTCTGAGTGCTCGCATCTGCCGTTTTCTTTGATTTTCACGAGATAAGCCTTCAGTGTCCTGAATACGTTTACTCGCCGATCATAAAGCTCCTTCCGAACCTCAAACTTCTTCAATTTGTACTGCTGAACAGCGATGTACGTCACAATAATGGCTGTTAATGGCGCAGTCAGCGCTCCGAGAAAGAGCGCCCAGCCGTTAAGCATACTCCATACCCATTCCATCGCTTCACTCCCTTCTTATTTTCACGGATCAAGAGCGTTTCCAATCAATATAGTAAGAATTGATATGTCACATGTCAATATCGTTGGCTCACGAAATTCCAACACCGGGTCAAGAGCGATACACAACACGCGGTGCAAACAAAAAACCCCTCGAACACGAGGGGTTTTCTGATATCTGTAACTTCTGATCTGAGGTCTATTTGAATCGTTTCGGTGCGCGGTTCTCCCATTCGACTATGATTGGCGAGGCCACGAAGATCGATGAATATGTTCCTACCAGTATACCGACAATCAACGCAAATGCGAAATCTCGGAGAATCTCGCCACCCGCGATGTATAGCACTGCCACCACCGTAAGAGTCGTAAGCGATGTCATCATTGTACGGCCAAGCACCTCATTAACCGACCCGTTAATAGTAGCGATGAAGTCGCCCTTTCGCCGAAATGTCTTTAGATTCTCACGTATCCTGTCGAACACAACGACCGAGTCGCTCAACGAGTATCCCGCAAGTGTCAGCAGCGCGACAATCATAAGAAGCGATATCTCCTTATTCAGAATGAAGAATATCCCAAGCACTGCGAGGACATCGTGGAGAGTCGCTACGGTCGCGGCGACGCCGAATCTGAAATCGAACCTGATCCAGATATAAAGCAGGATTCCGCAGACTGCCAAAGCAATCATCCAGACTGCTTTCTGCCTGAGTTCTCTGCCGATCGATGCGCCGACCTCATGCACGGAATCGAGAGTGAACGTGTTGCCGGGGAAAGCCTCGGTAACAGCTGCGACAATCTGCTCAGTGATAGTCTCGCCGCCTTCGGAGCCGACCTTGACGCGAATCAGGAACGTGCTCCCATGCTCGCGCCTCTCGATATGCGTTATGTATGCGCCCTCGAAGCCCTTTGCGGACAGGGCGGAGCGAACCTCGCTGATATCGACTTCAGATTCGAACCAACCCTGAACCATCGTTCCTCCGGCGAAATCGATCCCGAGATTCGCTTTGCCAAAGAGTACCATTACAAAGCAGATTATCCCGAGAATCAGCAGCACCCCGGAGACTATGTAGGCTTTCTTCCTCTGGCCGATGAAATCTATGTTTGTCCGTTTGATGATCCTGAACATCTTGCAGGCTCCTTTATATACTCAGCTTAGCGTAGCTTTTTCTGAACTCGAATATGGTGCGAGTGACAACAAGCGCCGAGAACAGCGAAACGAGAATGCCAATCGAGAGTGTTACCGCGAAACCTTTGATCGGTCCGGTTCCGAATGCGTAGAGGATGGAAGCTACAATCAAGGTGGTTATGTTCGAATCTACGATGGCCACCGCTGCACGACTATACCCGGCATCGATAGAGGCTCTGACCGACTTGCCCGTTATAAGCTCCTCCCTGATCCTCTCGAATATCAGTACGGCAGCATCGACAGATATACCGACCAGCAGGATGATCCCCGCTATGCCCGGAACTGTCAGCGTTGCCTGAAGCATTGACATGATCGAGAGAAGGACGAAGAGATTGAATATCAGCGCAAAATCTGAGATAAGACCGGAAAGCCTGTAGTAAAAACCCATTATCAGGATTACCAGCGCAAGACCGATCAGTGATGCGGCCAATCCTTTGTTGATCGAATCCTGCCCGAGTGACGGCCCGACGACATTGTTCTCGACGATCTTGACGGGAGCCG
>DAOVLC010000059.1 GCA_030631455.1 Candidatus Zixiibacteriota bacterium | reverse complement strand
TAGGGCTGGCTGTTTGGTTTTTGACCATTCTTTGCATTCTGCAATTCTGCGTACCTCGCAATGATACAATCAACGCGAGATGTTCCGATAAGATGATGTAACGGCTAGGGGAAAGGACATCATGAGTAAGGCACGGATTCTTGTGGTAGATGACGAAGAGAGCATGTGCAACTTTATGGAGATCATGCTTGTCAAGGAAGGGTATGACGTCATTCATGCTCTAAATGGAAACGATGCTGTCGAACAGATAAAGAAGCAGACTCCCGATGTTGTGATTGCTGACTTGACGATGCCTGAGATGAGTGGCATAGAGCTTCTGTCGAAGGCAAAGAGTATTGATGAGAACATTGACTTCATTATGATGACCGCATTTGCCTCGGTAGACTCCGCCATCGAGGCAATGAGAAACGGCGCCTACGACTACATAACAAAGCCGTTCAAGGTAGATGAGATTAAATTCACATTGAAGAAGCTCCTCACGCAGGCTTCGATTGATGAGGAGAACAAGAGTCTCAGGAGTACCCTGTCGAGTGAGTTCTCCTTTGACAATTTCATTGGCAAGAACCCGCTGGTTCTGAAGATGAAAGAGGTGGCGCAAATGGTCACCCGGTCGGACTCAACCGTTCTGATACGGGGTGAGAGCGGAACCGGTAAAGACCTGATCGCCAAGGCTATTCACTATCATTCAAATCGAGTCGGCAAACCTTTCATAACAATCAACTGCGCGGCGCTGCCTGAGACCCTGCTCGAAAGCGAACTCTTCGGCCATATCAAGGGTTCATTCACGGGCGCCATCAAGGACAAGGACGGGCTCTTCAAGGTCGCCGATAAGGGGACGTTCTTTCTTGACGAAATAGGCAACACATCTCTATCGATTCAGGTGAAGCTGCTTCGAGTACTCGAAGAGAAGGTAATCACGCCCGTTGGCTCGACAAATCCGATAACAGTTGACGTAAGACTGATAGCAGCAACCAATGCGAATCTGGAATTGGAAGTTGAGGCAAACCGTTTCAGGCCCGATCTATTCTACCGACTGAATGTTCTTCCTATCCAGATCCCGGCTCTGCGCGACCGGAGGGAAGATATCGAGCTTCTTGTTAATCACTTTCTGAAGATATACACCCAGAAAATGAAGTTGTCACCGAAGAAGATATCACCTGAGGCGCTCAAGCTTCTGGTATCATACGACTGGCCGGGCAATGTTCGAGAACTCGAGAACACGGTGGAACGAACGCTGCTCTTGTCCAAATCCGCCGTGCTCGCCCCTGCTGATTTCCCGGACAGCATCAAACAGCGTACCATGAGTAACGAGGTCGTCACGGACGGCGACGCGGTCACACCGACTCTCGAATCGATTGAAAAAGCGTACATATTCTGGACACTGAATCAGACAAACTGGCAAAAGAGCAAGGCGGCTAAGGTTCTCGGAATAGACCCTTCCACGTTATACAGAAAAATAGACCGATACGACCTGAAGAAACCTCAAATGATATAGTAATTGTTGGCCAAATATCCTTCAGGCTGCACAGCAATTGAACACTCTGTGATAATACTCTATTCGAGTCAGCTTCTATCAAATGCCCCAGCTCGTCTCTTGCAATATACAAGTCACCTATCGCATCATAAGACGAAGATTGACTGCGCGCGAAACCGAATTACTCCGGATGATCGCTCAAGTGTCGTATGGAGAGTGAGTTAGCAGATCCGTGTTGAATCGGCATGGTGTTTGCACTAAATGCAGCGGATATCGCTGGAGAGTAATATGAACGTAAGATCGAGAAAAGCTTTCACACTCATTGAGTTGATGATCGTTGTGGTAATCATCGGGATTCTTGCCACACTGGCAATACCCCGCTTCATGAGAGCAGGGGTCCGGGCGAAGCAATCTGAGGCAAAAAACATCCTTAAACAGCTCTACGTCAATCAGAGAACCTATTTCCAGGAATACGAATCGTATTGGGATCCAGGAGGGGCGATATTGTCTCCGGCAACTCCGCGTGCGTTCGCGCCGATATTGGCGGAACTGATGCCATCAGCAAGATACGTTTACACTATAAGTGTGAACAACCTGACATTTGTGGCAAAAGCAACGGCGGCGGATCCTGGGCTGGATGATGATCCTGCAGCCGACGTCTGGACTATAAACGATGGGGGCATTCTGATCAACACGGTCGATGATGGTGCGCTGTAACATTGCATTCTGCAAAATGCAACAGTGGAGTGAGAGGATTTTGAACTTAGTGAATGAGACAAAAGGAATACCGAGATCACGGGCAGGAGAAACTCAGCGCCGTGAATTCGCTACGCAGCTGAGAGTTAGCTCGTGTGCACAGGATATTTGAAAAATGACCGCGTGTTTGGCCCGGTCTTTGCGATAAACAAGAGCGAGATGAAAACTGTGGAGAAGGAAGAGAGAGATAAGCAGTTTCTAAACAACACTAACCTAACACTTTAATGGAGGGTGAATCAATGTTTTCCAAGTTTCAAAGGAACCGGAAGGGTTTCACACTGATCGAGCTGATGATCGTTGTGGTCATCATCGGCATCCTTGCCGCTCTGGCGATCCCGAGATTCATGACAGCCAGCACCAAATCGAAGCAGTCTGAAGCCAAGCAGATTCTGAAGCAGATCTATGTGATGGAGCGTGCCTACTTCCAGGAAAAAGGCGTCTATATCGCTGACCTGACCACTCTCGGCGTCGAAGTGGGTGTATTCGGTAGTCAGAGGTACGGTTACACGATCGTGGTCACCGGCCCTGCCTTTGTCGCGACTGCACTTGCACCAGATCCAGGAATCGACGATGACGCAACGACCGACGAATGGACAATCAACGAGTCTGGAAATCTGATCAACACTGTGAACGATGTGACCGGATAGCCTGACTGAATACAGAAGGTGCGAACGTGTGGAGAACGGCGACCCGAAATGGGCCGCCGTTCTTCTTTGCATGCATGAGAATGTGCTCATACCGGTCGAAATTTGTTGACAAAGCTGGTCTCCGATGCTAAGATCGGGCCATGAATTCTAAACTGAAGATCTTCATTCCTTTCATCGTCCTCTGTTTCGTAACGTTGCCAACCTCTGCTCAGACCGAGGTGATCGATTCTGTCGAGTTTCCGCTCATACCAGAGGACGCTCTCGCAGAGGCGTTGATGGGCATCAAGCTATTGCCTTCAGATCTCGCATTCCGAACTGATTATGTCGAACTCGACTCCTTTCGACTGCCCATTGTCGACAGCCTGACTCTGCGACCGCTGGAGATGATAAGCTTTGCGAATGACATATCAGCACGTCTTTTTCGACAGGGCGAAAAGTCTGCAGCCTGGCTGATCGGATTCGAGTCACGAGGATTCCCGACGGCCGGGGTAGAGATTCGGGATTTTCAATCTGCCAACGAGTCAAGTTTGGACCACTTGTCGCTGTCTGTGGAGAGTGACTGCCTTGCGGATTGCGTAAATGACGAGTTGACAAATCATATCAATCTCATCTATAGGATCAACAGTGAACTCAAGACGGAAGTCGACTCTTTCTTTGCCGTGCTCAGCCGGTCGGAGCTTGCTTTCATCCTGGACACTTTTCCAGAGCTGTTGCTGGAGGACGTGGATGATGAGTTTAAGTCGGTAGAAGAACTGGACAGCATCCAGCAGCTTGAGGAGGGATTCTCGAAACGATTTGTTCCGATAGCGATCAAACTGGTCTCCGACCATTCGAAGTGGGAAAGATTGAAGCAGCGCGCTCTTGAGTTTAACAAAACGGTGTCTGACTCCTCCCTGCTCATTGCCGACAGAATCCGTCAGGACTGTGAATGCGACAGCCCGGATTTCCAGATCGAGATCCCAACCTCTGAAGGGATAATAGCAATCGGCGGCGCTGGGCGGAATCTCTACACGGGCAGGTACATTTACATTCTCGATGTCGGCGGCGATGACCGCTACGATCTTGAGAGTGTGGATGCACCGCAGTTCATGCTTGACGTATCAGGCAATGACCAATACAACTCCCTGACCGACTTTACTATTGCCTCCGGCTTCATATATCCGTCATTCCTGACCGATCTGGAAGGCGATGATATGTACAGTGGCAAGAACTTCTGTCTCGGATCGGGACTGTTCTCGGTTGGAGTGCTGATCGATGAAGCCGGCAATGACAAATACTACGGCGACACGCATACGCAGGGTGCCGGGACATTTGGACTCGGCATGCTGATCGATGAATCAGGATCGGACAGTTATAACTGTGCGCTGTTCGGGCAGGCATTCGCGTTTGTAAGAGGGCTCGGTGTTTTGTGTGATATCAATGGGAATGACATCTACTTCGCGGGCGGTAAATACAAAGATGTTCTGCGATACAAAGATCATTATCTTTCGCTTTCGCAAGGATTCGCCTATGGTCTCAGGCCGCGTATGTCGGGTGGCATTGCTATCCTGGCCGACTCATCCGGACATGACACGTATATCTCAGACATATTCGGGCAGGGTTCCTCATACTGGTACGCTCTCGGTATCCAGACCGATTTTGGTGGCAATGACAAGTATCTGTCGTTCCAGTATGCGCAAGGAGTGGGAACGCATCTCACTCTCGGTATCCTTCTGGATAAGACAGGTGATGACTATTACTTCTCGAAAGGCGTGTCGCAGGGATGCGGGCATGATCTGGCAGCGGGATTCCTGGTAGACTACTTCGGGAACGACACGTATCAGGCATACGATCTCTCGCAGGGAGCAGGATCGGCAAACGGTTTTGGCTGGCTGGTTGATTACCGGGGAAATGACTCGTATCAGATTAAGGGACTACACAACTCGCAGGGATACGGTAACCCGAGGCGCGATTACGGCTCTGTTGGTCTATTCATGGATCTGATGGGCAAAGACGAGTATATCGGCAACGGCGCAGACAGCAGCATCTGGATCATAAACTCGAAGTGGGGAACCGGAGTAGATTTCGATTTCTGGGAAGCGGACAGCCCAGAGGTGACAGGCGAATGAAAAGAGACTGTCCCAAAAGGCGAATCGCACCCCCACCTGTGCGCGCAGTGGCTGTGCCGCTGCGCTTCTTTGATACGATGATACAGTCAGAAGCAGCGAGAAACCGCAGGGGCACAGCCCCTGCGAGCACACAAAATAGGGACTTTATGGACAACCTCAAGACGATTACGGTGCTCGCCATACTGCTTGCGGTTCTGATTACGACAGCCGCCGCCGAGACTGATGCTGAACTGAACATGAAGATCGACAGCCTGTTTGTTTTAGCGTCTAATCCTGAAGCTCATCATCAGCATCTGGTAGAGCCGTCGAGAGAGGAACTCGCGCAGTTGGGAGAAAGGGCTGTACCGAGGCTCGTATCCAAACTCTCGACCGAAGATGCTCGCGAAAGGCACGCCCTGGCCGATATCTTCAAAAAGATCGGCCAGCCAGCCGTGCCCGCACTAGTCGAGGCTCTCGACACCGACAACCTCTTCAGACTTCGCAACACAGCGCGATGTCTCGGCGACATTGGTGACAAATCGGCAACGCCTGCACTTCTTCCATTGTTTACACATGAGAACCACACGGTCAGATCGACTGCGGTAACAGCAGTCGGCAAGTCTCATGATTCGTCCGCTGTCGACAATTGCATAACGATGTTATCTGACGGCGCTGAACCTGTGCGGAAATCCGCAGCGGTAGCTCTCGGCCGGATAGCCGATCATCGGGCCGTTCACAGGCTGATCGATGCCCTTCAAGACCCGCACTTCTCGGTTCGTATGTCGGCTGTTGGATCACTGATAACTATCGGGAACCCCTCTTGCGATAGTCTCATCTCCCGATACAATGATTTGAGTGATGTGGGCGGGTACCTGGCATTTGAGGTCTGGGCCGGATGCAGGTACGCACCTGCGAGGAAGCTCCTCGAAAAGGCCACGCACTCGGAGGAAACGTTTACTCGCGCCTTTGCGATCCTGGCGCTCGCAGCTGTTGACGTGAAGAAAGGCCGAAGGAGGATCGAGAAGATGCGCAATACGGAGACTGATCTTTTTGTCCGCTCACGTATCAACGCCGCCGAGGAACTCCTCGATTCAATATCTGACTAGTCCTCCGCAAAACCGCACTTTTCTGCTCGCCAAATCGAACGAAACCGACTGAAGGGTAAAGTTTTCTCTCCACTTCTTTTGGATTCTGCCGATAACCTATTCTGGACGGGATTTTTATGAGAGAATCGCAAGTTTTAGCCAGAATCGATAAAGAGTACAAGCTCTTCTCGCTGCCCGAGATTCTTGCTCAGGTTATAAAGGCGGTCGAAGATAAGAATTCCTCTATCGGGTTAATCGCTGATGTCGTCTCCAAGGACGTAGCTCTCACCAGCAAGATTCTCAGGATATCCAATTCGTCGTTTTATGGTCGCATGAACAAGGTCAGCTCTGTGATGGATGCGGTTGGCGTGCTTGGAACGCGCAGCGTCAAGTCGATTGCGCTGTCGGTGTCGGTTTACGACTTGTGTCGGCGACTGGATAACAGATTGGACATCAAGGACTTCTGGAGACACTCCCTTGAGGTCGCCATTCTATCCGAGCTTGTTGCTCGAAAAACCGAGGTGCGTCTCGCAGAAGAGGCTTTCGTTTGCGGTCTTCTGCACGACATCGGAATTCTAATTCTTGATTCTACGTTTTCGAAAGATTACGAGAAAGTGTGGCACCTGACCTGCAAGGGAAACGATCTAATCAAGACCGAGGAGTCGATCCTAAGCACGAATCACGTGAAGGTGGGGGCATTCCTTGCCGAGAAATGGAATCTGCCTGAGAGATTCGCGAATGCGATCAGGGATCATCACCGCACGTTCGAGCTCGGTGAACCAAAGACTGATGAGATTCTTTCACAGATCGTCTGCCTCGCGTCGAGAATAAGCAATTACCAGATGGATGGCTTGTCATACATCAGGCGACAGGATTTCGAGAACAAAAAGGCTTTGTTGCACAACCTCGGTCTCGAAAACGATGACATTGCCGAAATCCGGTCTGAGGCGGTGACACGTCTCATTGAGACTGCACAATTCCTCGAGATGGATGTCGGTTCACCTCTTGACCTGGTGCAGAAGGCGAACGATCTTCTGTTCCAACTGATGTGTCAGATCGAGGCGTTGTATTCCAGCTCCGAAGAAGGCGGCACTCGTATTCCCAAGGGTCGACTGGATGCAATCGCCACAGATGTGATGCACACGGTTGTGGCCACGTTCTCACACTATTTCAACAATGCGTGCGCGACCATTCTCGGACGGTCTCAGCTTCTCGAAATGTCTATGGATAGGGGCGATCTGAAAGACGCCGATAACCATGTACTGACGCGCTCGATCGAAGTGATCCAGAAAGGCGTAGACAGCATAACGAACGTTCTTAATGTCATGAAGAGTGTCGAGTCATTCGATACGGTTCAATATCATGAGAGTGCAAAGATAATCGATCTTAAAGAGCAGCTCGACGAACTCACCGCCGACAAGCTTGAACCTATACAGCATATGTGACTTAGAGGGTACTGTCCGAGGGTATGAAGTAACTGAGGGGTTCCTTGCGGAACCCCTCAGTTCATGTGTGGCGCGCCAGGTTCCTCATC
>DAOVLC010000028.1 GCA_030631455.1 Candidatus Zixiibacteriota bacterium | reverse complement strand
CCTACCGGCTTAGCGTGCACGATAAGATCGACAGGGAAGACTCCTGCCATCGGGTACGCTTTGCCCTTCCACTCGAGCGAGCCGGACAGATAAATCAACCCGCCACATTCGGCATAAATCGGCAAGCCGTTATCGGCAGCAGTCTTCACAGACTGCAGCATCGACCTATTGGCTGACAGCTTCCGTGCTTGTGTCTCAGGAAACCCGCCTCCTATGTACAGAGCATCGATCTCGGGAAGGGCGTCATCGTCCAACGAGGATATTCCTATCAAATCTGCGCCGCAACGCTGCAAAGCCTCGAGGTTTTCGGGATAATAGAACGTAAAAACAGAGTCTTCGAAGAAACCGATCCTGACACGTTTGGCCGCTTCAGCCATCGGCTTTTCTGACTCAGTGTCGAGCATTCCGGCGCCGTTTGCGATGTCGATTATACTGTCTATATCGATGAAACTCTCGGCGATTCCCCTGAGCTTCCGGTTGAGTTCCACTCTCCCGGCAAACTCACGTGGTGTCACCAGACCGAGATGCCGACCCCGTATGATCGAGGCATCATCGCCCAGTTTCGGGACTGCCCCAAGGACCGGTATCTTGCAGTACTTCTCAATTGACGCAGTTATGATCTTCCTGTGCCTGTCGCCAGCGACTTTGTTCAGGATTACACCGGCGATAGTCAACTCAGGTTCGAAGGAAATGCAGCCACTGACAACGGCGGCCAGGGTCCGAGTGCTCTTAGTGGCATCAACCACCAAAACGACCGGGGCCCGGATCAATTTCGCAAGCCCCGCAGTAGTGTGCGACCCTTCGACGTCTTTGCCGTCGAAAATACCGCGGTTGCCTTCGATCAGTGCGAAATCGGATCCAACAGCGGTGGATATGAACCTATCCCTGACAATATTCGGCTCGACCATGTAGGTGTCGAGGTTTCGACAGATAGCCTCTCCGACAGCCCCAAGCCAGGCCGCGTCGATGTAGTCCGGGCCTTTCTTGAAGACCGAGACAGTCAGCCCTCGTTCGCGCAGAGCCGAGAGAATCGCCAGACTGACTGTGGTCTTACCGGAATCTCCGGACAACCCGGCAATTACCAGCCGCGGTAATCTAACACTCATATTCTCAGTACCAGACGTCGCGACTTAGTCGTTAGCGGCGCCTTCCCTGTGCGGTAGCTCGATGAAGCTGCCGCCGAAATAGGTGTACACGCACGTACCTGAATTGACGAGCTGCTTAATGGCTTCCTTGCACAGCTTCTTATCCACGTCATCGCCATACAGCTCTTTCATAGCCTTGATAAGGTCCGTCGGCTTCAGCTTCTTCATCCCGGTAGCGTCTTTCACCATTTTGAACATGGCTTCAGCGATTTCTTCAACGGTCTTTGCCACTTTTCAAACCTTTCTAAAAGGTTAAATGCGTCGAGCGTTTATAAGTCAAGCCAGCGTGTTTGAAATCATCGATGTGCTCCTTCTGGAACTCTATGCCGGACATTCTGAAGAATTTCGGCCAGCCGATCCTCTCGATCCACTCACCCATTCTCTCATACTTCCGGGCATTCGCTGCCCACAACTCGACCAGATTCCGAATCGCCGTGGTCACTTCCGGCCAGCGCGGCGGGTTGTTCGGCAGGAACGGGATCGCCAGCTTCGAGAACATAGGTTCGTGGCGAGCGTTCGAAACCTTCCCACCTATCCAGATAGAAACTCCATCATTGAGGGGGTCCGCCATTGGCATTGAGGGACAAACAGTGAAACAGTTAGCGCAGAACATGCACCGCTCCTCAATAACCTCGACCGACTGCTTCCCATCGACCGTTGCCGGCCTGATGGCCGCCGTGGGACAAGATGCGCTGACACTCGGAATCTCGCACATCTTGTAGAGATTCGCGTGGTCGATCCGCGGCGGGCGTCGATGAATGCCAAGAATGGCGATATCGGAGCAATGCACGGCGCCGCACATGTTCAGACAGCAGGCCAATGCCACTCTGAGCTTGCCGGGAAGCTTCATTTCCTTGAAGTATTCGATCAGGTCATCCATAACGCACTTGACGACACCTGAGGCGTCGGTCGCGGCCGAGTGACAGTGTATCCAGCCCTGAGTATGTACGATGGCCGATATGGAATTCCCGATACCGCCGATCGGATGACCCATGTCCTTCAGGTCTGCTATTAACGGTTCAATATTCTTGTCACTATCCATCAGAAACTCGACATTGTGGCGACTGGTGAACCTGAGATGACCGCCGCAGTACTTGTCGGCAAGATCGCAGTACATGCGAATCTTTTGAATGCTCGTAAGCCTCCCGGACGCGGCTCTTACCGTGTACAGTTTGTCGCCGGTCTCGGAAACGTGTACCATTACACCCGGTTTGAGCACCTCGTGGTATTTCCATTTGCCATAGTTCTCTTTGATTACTGGTGGCAAGAACTGTTCGAAGTGCGGAGGGCCATAATCAGTTCTTCTTTCCTCTGCCATGTTCAACCTCTATTTTCTCTAAAGTTTTTCCGATTCCACGGGTGACTATTCGTCATCCCCACCTTCTTCTTCGTCGTCGTCTCCCTCTTCAAAGTATTCTTCGTAGAAGACGTATGGGTTCTCGCGAGGGAAGGCGACCATTTCCGCTACAGGCTCAACCTCGATCGCCTCGAGGAAATTACCGAGGCCTACCCGCTGAATAAACTCGCCAACTCTTTCGCGGGCTTTCCCTTCTTCGCACCAGAGATCCCAGATTCGCTCAACCATATCCATGATCTCTTTATACGGTGGCTCCATCTTAATGAACGGTATCAGAACCGATGACAGGAGAGCACCTTCGACGATTGGAGCTTTCGCACCGAGAAGAATAGTCGCTCCGCGGTCTTTACCGGGCCTGAGAGCCTTCGGCATTACATTTATGCAGTGCATGCACCTGCGGCAGTACTGGTTATCGATGAGAAGCTCTTTGCCGTCCCACTCCATGCACTTCGCCGGACAATTGTCGACGACGTCACTTTTAATATCCATACCATTGGCAGCGTACTCCGCAATGGCATCCTTGTCCATCTGGATCTCGTCACGCCAGGTGCCGATTATCGACATATCTGAACGCGCAATCGACGCCACGCAGTCGTTCGGACAACCGGAGAATTTGAACTTGAATTTGTATGGAAACGCCGGGCGATGCAACTCATCCTGGTAAGCCATTGTGAAGTCGTAGCAGCATTGCATCGTGTCATAGCAGGCCCATTCACATCTCGCCATGCCGCAGCAGCAACTCGGAGTCCTTACATCCGATCCTGAACCACCGATGTCAAAATCGATCTTCGCCAGGTCAGAGAACGTCGGTTCGAGTTGGTCAGTACTTGTTCCGAGCAGAATGATGTCGCCTGTGGAACCATGCATGTTAGTTAATCCCGAGCCGCGCTTCTCCCAGATGTCGCAAATCTTGCGCAGTGCATCAGTCGTGTAGAACCAGCCGGATGGCTGATTGATACGCATCGTGTGGAAATGCGAAATGTTCGGGTACTCTTCAGGTAGATCGTTGTACCGACCGATAACACCGCCACCGTAACCCATAACACCAACAATACCACCATGCTTCCAGTGACCAATCTTCTCTTTGTAAGAACGCTCAAGCAAAGCGAGAAGGTCTGAACTCATCGGGTTCTCCTTCGCGGCCATCTTGATCTCTTTCACAAAACTTGGCCATTCGCCTGTCTCAAGCTCATCAAGCATTGGCGTTTTCGGCAATGTGTTCGCCATCGTTTCTCCTTGCGTCTTAAGAGGTAAAGTCGCTAATCTTCAGGTTTCTTTGCCAGATATGTTTCTGTACTCCCTAATCCGGCTCTATGTGATCTTGCATTCGCATCATGATTCACCCGACCCGGGCCAAAAGCCCAAGAGGAAATCAGACACAACAGACGTAATTATTACGGAATTCTAACCACCGAGTCAAGGGGAAAATGTGAAAAAATTCTTTATCTTTCATTTTTGCGCCGGGCAACGCAACCTTATTCGTCTCCTTTTATCGACCACCTAACTCCCTATGTATCATTGTGTTCCTGTGATGTGAAGCTCCCGATTTCGATCTTGAGCCGAGTTCGAGCGATAGGTTGGTTCGTCAAAGTCTTGTGAATCTTTCCAAATCGGAGGCAACCAGCACTCGCCAGTCCGTGGAGAACCGGCAAAGAAAAAGCCCCCCTGAATGGGGGGCTTGCGAATAGACTAATCGACTGTCAAGTGAGCGGCTACATTCCTTTGTACGGATTCGGGCCGACTGTCTCGATGACCTCAAGAAAGTCGTCGAGAATCTTCGGTATCTTGTTGTAGTCCGAGATAGCAACCTCGTGAATCTGCACTCGCTCTTCTTCGAGAACAAGCTGCTTCAGCTTATCGCGAACATTATCCATTCGAGTCGTCGCAAACTCGCTTCCTTTGACGAAGTGACACTGATAGTCGTCACCCTTCTTGCAGCCAAGGAGCAAAACACCGTCAAACCCTGATGCCAGTGCATCGTTGATCCAGATGACATTGATCGAACCGATGCAGCGCAACGGGATCATTCTGACCATAGCGTTGTACTGGAGCCGTTTCAGCCCCGCCATATCTACTGCCGGAAGGGCATCGTTCTCGCATACGAACACCAGGATTCTCGGCTTTTCCTCAAACTCGTCAGGAATCTCGATCGACTTGATCATCTGGGACATCATCTTGATGCTGTAGTTCTTGAAGGTTATGATTCTCTCGGGGCATGCACCGAGGCAGATTCCACACCTGCGACAGCGCAGCGGATTCTCGAGCGGAGTGCCCTTCTCGTCCTCATCAAGCGCCCCAAACGGACACTCCTCGGTGCAACGCTTGCACTGAGTACATCGTTGCATGAAGAACTCCGGATAGCTGAGATCTCCCGCTCTCGGATGAACTGCTTCTCCTCGGCTCAGTGCCTCTACAGCCTGGATTGCCTTGAGGGCTGCCCCGTATGCGTCATTCGCACTCGAAGCGAAGTCCATCGGCGCACGAACTGATCCTGCCGCGTATATGGCTGTTCGTCTGCTCTCGTACGGAAAGCAGATAAAGTGCGAATCGGGAAAGCCGTACTTGAGGGTAGGAAGATCTGTGCCCTGCCTGTAAGTCAGGTTTATGATCTTAGCACCGGGTTCCGCGGCCTGAGCTTCTTTCTTTCCATCTTCTGTAGTACCGTCGGTCTTCTCTTCGGCACCTTCAGTAGCCTCCTCAACTTCCGGGCTTTCCACATCTTCCACTCTGGAGGTCGGAACCATGCCGGTTGCAAGAACAACCATGTCAGCCTGCACCCTGATGTCTTCGCCGAGAAGAGTATCGGTCACGGCGATTTCAAGTTTGCCGTCTACCTGCGTCACACCGGCGATTTCCCCCTTGGTCATGAAGAGCCCATCATCATTCTGTACGTTGGCATAGAACAGTTCGAACTGCTGGGGGGACCTCAGGTCCTTGTAGATAATGTATATCTTCGCATCGGGATATTGCTCCCTGACATACATCGCCTGTTTCAGAGACACTCGACAGCAAACCGCTGAGCAATATGGAAGATGATCCTGATCACGCGAGCCGGCACACTGGATGAACGCGATGCTGTCCGGTGGTTTCCCATCCGATGGCTTCTTTATCCCACCATTGGAGGACATCTCCTCGATCTGGATACTGGTAACGACATCGGGAGAGATGCCGTACCCCAGATGGGTCAGCTTCTCCGGATCGTACGGCTTCCAGCCCGAGGCCATGACGATAGACCCGATGTTCAACTCCGTCTGCGATCCGTTGCTTTCGAGCGTTATGGCGAACTGGCCCGGCTGGCCGCTGGTCTTCGCTACGACTGTCGACTTGTGAACCGTGATATTCTGATCTGCCTCTACCTCTTCGATCAGCTTCTCGTAGCCGGAGTCCTCAATATCCTTGTACGGTGGCCGTTTCGGAAACACCTTCTTGTACTTCGTTGCCCATCCGCCAAGCTGGCTCTCTTTCTCGACCAGGACAACATTGTATCCGGCACCTGCCGCCGACTTAGCAGCAGTCATGCCGGTGATTCCGCCCCCGATAACGAGAATATCCTTGCTTATTTCTTCGGAAAAAGGCTCCGGTGGTTCACCGGCCTGGACCTTCGCGATTCCCACTCGAATTTGATCTTCCGCCAGCATCTGCGTGTCTTCGTCGTTGGGAGGATGGCACCAGACCACATGCTCGCGAAGATTGGAGCGATCGGTGAAGATATCCTTGCCGAAGTCAAACAACTCGGGGAATACACGATTCGAGCAAGCGGCAACCACTATTCTATTGAGACCTTCGGCCTCGATATCGGCTTTGATCTGCCCGACACCTTCCTGAGTGCAAAGAATATCATGCGTCTTGCATACGGCGCTGCCGGCCTCGTTAGCAGCTTCAACCAGCTTATCGATATCAAGCGACTTGCCGATGTCACAGCCTTTGCAGATATAGCATCCTACTTTCGTTTCCATCGCTCTACCTCCTCGCTCCGACATTGATCGCCTTGAGTGCAGCTCCCGTAGCGTCCTGGATTGTGGCCGAGACATCGAAAGGTCTCATTGTGCTGCCTGCTCCTACTACGCCTCTGCCGGTACCATCCACGATGAAGCCGAATTCATCGAGAGGTGTATCGAGTGGTGGCGGATCATCGAGTGTATTCGGCACCATTCCGGTTGCAAGCACCACTATCTCGACTTCCGTCTTCGTCATCTCGCCAGTCAGCGTATTCTCGGCTTCGAGAACCAGATTCTGCGTTCCCGGACTCTCGGTGATTCGAGCAACTTTGCCGCGACGGAAGTGCATCTTCTCGTCTTCCTGCATCTTTACGTAGAAATCTTCGAGACGCCCCGGTGATCTGATATCAATATAGAAGATATAGATATCAGCATCGGGATACCGCTCGCGAATGTACGTGGCTTGCTTCATCGATGCGAGACAGCAGATTCCGGAGCAATATGCAAGATAATTCTTATCGCGCGAGCCAGCGCATTGTACGAATCCGATCGACTTAATCTCACTCTGATCGGATGGCCGGACGATCTTGCCTTCGGTCGGACCATTTTCCGACGCGATTCTCTCCATAATGACATTCGTGATGACGTTGGGATACTTGCCGAATCCGAGGTTTTCGATCTTAGTTGCGTCGTACGGCTTCCATCCGGTCGCCCAGACGATAGCGCTGACTTTCGCCGTGATCGTCTTCGGTTGCATGTCGAGTTCGATAGCGCCGTACTCGCATGCATCAACGCATTTCTTCATCCTATCATCATTCACATATTCGGGATCGATAACATAGCGAGGTGGATAAGCCATCATGTGCGGCAGGTAAATCGCCGTTGTCTTGTCGAGTCCGTAGTTGAAGTCATTCTCGCGTTCGATCTCACATACCTTGGCGCATTCTCCGCACGCCGTACACTTCTCGTTGACATAACGCGGGGTCAGTTTAATCGTAACCTCATAATCCCCTTCCGAGCCGGAGACAGCTTCCACCTCGGCGAGTGTCAGCACACGGACAAATGGACTCAGCCGTATTCGCTTGAGGTTAATCTCCATTCCGCAGGTAGGCGGGCAGAGTTTCGGGAAGTACTGATTCATAGCAGCTACACGTCCCCCAAGCGACGGAAGCTTCTCCACCAAAATTACATGTTTGCCGACCTCAGCGGTTTCGATGGCGGTAGTCATTCCGGCTATGCCACCACCCACCACCAGGGTGTCGGCACTAATCTGGCTTTCGACCGGTTCGAATTCAGCCACAATTCACTCCTTGCTTTATCTGTCCAGCCGGAGCCGGATTCTGATGATTCATCTTTTCAAACCCTCAATAGATTGTGAAAAAAATAACAATCCCGCTTGGAAAGCAAAATAGGCGCATTCGGCAAAAACACGCCCTGCCTCCAAGCTATCATTGCGCCTAAATAACGATGTCAGCAGCTTTTGTCAAGCGATTATGCAAGGAAATGTCGCAGGATTGAGTCTGATATCAAGCTGACCGATTCTCCGGTGCATAGGATTAAGATCATGTACAATCTGCGCACGGAGCAGGGGGCACCAGCCATGATGTACGGTATCAGAAGCTAAATGAGAGACCGACTGTTATTGTCTCATCCTGGTTCACACCAACAAACGGGCTGACCGGCAGTTTCTTCTCAGCCTCTGTGACCGGGCGACTTTCAGTCGCAAACTCGTTGTTAGCCAGAAGATTATTCTCAGGTTCGTCAGATTCTGAAGCGCCTGCCTCTGAATCCTCTTCCTCCTGATCTTTCCCTTGTTCGTCGTTGCCCTTCGTGATCATCCATATCGTCACTCCGGCGATAACCGCGACTCCCGCAATTAGGAATACCGTGTTGCCTCTCGACACCTCATCGTCGCCGGAAGAACCGTCGGGCACCTTGCCGGCTACCGCAGGCGAAGTGACGGTCATTAGCATCAGAGCAGCAATAACGACCGCAGCAAGTAATATGTTAGTTATAGGATTGCTCATGATTCTTCTCCCTTATTTCAGGCAACCGCTGCCACAGCTAAACGCGGTCGCACACTATTTATACGACGCGCAACTCCTCAATGTGTCAATTTCCTTTGTGACACGAAGCAGTATACGTCAGAATGGCGGACAATGCAAGCCGATTGTACGCTGAACATAAGCCTGTAAATAGAGGGAGCGTTTATCCGGGATCTTCGAGATCGAAGTCGCCTATTGCTTTTTCGAGGTCGTCGGGCCGGATTCTAACAAGCATGTATCCTACGAGCGTTATCGCGAGCATTATCATGAAGATATCCTCAGAGCCCCCGAGTATGAAAAAGAGGAAGCCGTAGAGCGACGGTGTAAGAGCTACGATGTACAGGATCATAAAGAGAAGCCTCAGGTGGCGGTAAAAAGCGTCGCGATTCTTAATCAATCGAAGACTCGGCGAGTCTTTGGTGATCCATCTTTTCTTCAGGATAATGACCATGAATATTTCGATAGCGCTGACAGCAACGAGGCTGTATCCGAGAAAGCTCAGCGCCTCGGGTTCTACGGGAGTCAGAAGCTCGCTGCTTCGCACGAGTTGCCCGACCACGAATAAGAATGCCGCGCCGATCAGATCGATGTAGAGGCCTCGATACATGATCGAGACCGCGAGCTTCAGAATTTCCTGTTCCGTCAGCTTCATACTACTCCTCAGCTGTCTGATCTTTCTCCCGAAGGTTTGCGAAAAACTCTTTCAGCAGAATCTGCGCATCCTGTGCCATCACTCCCGAGACCACCTTGACAATATGATTGAGTTTCTCATCTCGCACAATATCAAACAGCGTTCCGCATGCTCCTGCTTTCGGATCGCGCGCCCCGAAGACAAGCTGTTTCACTCTCGATAGCACTATTGCTCCTGCGCACATCGGGCACGGTTCGAGAGTGACATACATGATGCAGTCCTCCAACCGCCAGGTTCCGAGAGTCTGGCATGCGGCGGTAATGGCAATCATCTCAGCATGTGCGGTAGCATCCTGAAGCGTCTCCCGCTGGTTGTGCCCACGCCCGACTATCCTGTTTTCGTGCACGATCACACAACCGACCGGTACTTCACCCTCGCCTGCCGCTCGTGCAGCTTCTTTCAGCGCTTCGTTCATATAGCGGTGATGTTTTTCCTGCACATCTGATTCGAGAAGACCCATGCTGTATAGATAAGCGGAATATCGATT
>DAOVLC010000071.1 GCA_030631455.1 Candidatus Zixiibacteriota bacterium | reverse complement strand
GCAAAGAAGGTGATGTGCTTTCGAGTGCTGGGCGGCACCAGGCGCAGGTACGCCAGACTCGGTGATATCATCGTCTGCGCCGTTAAGGATGCCATCCCGAATGGCGCGGTGAAGAAGAGCGATATCGTGAGAGCGGTCGTAGTCCGTACTACCGCGAAGACACGGAGAAAAGACGGAAGCTATATCAGGTTTTCGGACAATGCGGCTGTCGTTATCAATGAACAGAACGAGCCGCGCGGGACTCGTATCTTCGGGCCTGTGGCTCGCGAATTGCGTGAGAAGAAATTCATGAAAATAGTCTCGTTGGCGCCGGAAGTTCTGTGAGGAAGATATGAAGATTATCAAAGGCGACCAGGTGAAGGTAATTGCCGGCAAGGATAGAGGCCGTATCGGCAAAGTGCTGAAGGTCATGTCAGACAAGAATCGAGTCCTCGTGGAAGGTGTTAACCTGATCTATAAGCATTCGAGGCCGACTCAGAGGAATCCCAAAGGCGGGATTATCGAGAAGGAAGGTTCGATTCATATCTCGAACGTGATGCATTATTCGGGCGATGGCCCGACGCGTGTCGGGTACAGGATGATCGAGGATAAAGAGAAGAAGACCAAGAGAAAGGTCAGAATATCTGTCAAGACCGGAGAGATGATCTGATGGCGCGGCTGAAAGACAAATATCAGAATGAGGTGGCTCCAAAGCTTCGTAAGGAGCTGGGGTGCACGAACGTGATGCAGGTGCCTCGATTCACCAAGATCATAGTGAATATGGGACTTGGTGAGGCGATTGCGAACTCGAAGGCTTTGGATTCCGCAGTCGGCGAGCTTACGCGAATTGCGGGTCAGAAGCCGACAATCCGCAGGGCAAAGAAGTCGATCTCGAACTTCAAGCTGCGCGCTGGGATGCCAATCGGAGCGGCAGTCACTCTCAGGCGAAACAGAATGTATGAGTTCTTCGATCGCCTGACGAATATCGCCATGCCTCGAATCAGGGATTTCCGCGGAGCATCGCCGGAGGGTTTCGATGGGAGAGGAAACTATACACTCGGTATCAAAGAGCAGCTAATATTCCCTGAGATAGAATACGATAAGATCGACAAGATTCGGGGAATGGGAATAACTATTGTAACTACGGCCCGAACTGACGAGGAGGCTTTCCTTCTCTTGAAGGAGATGGGCATGCCTTTTGGAAAGAAGGGATAGCGTGGCTAAGAAGTGTCTTATAGTCAAACAGCAGCGGAAAGCGAAATTCAAGGTTCGCGAATACAATCGCTGCAGGAGATGCGGTCGCCCGAGAGGCTATATGCGCCGCTTCGGCATCTGCCGCATCTGTTTCC
Source organism: Candidatus Zixiibacteriota bacterium (assembly GCA_030631455.1). Lineage (GTDB taxonomy): Bacteria > Zixibacteria > MSB-5A5 > JAABVY01 > JAHJOQ01 > DAOVLC01. The sequence continues at coordinate 5,795 of DAOVLC010000071.1, read as the reverse complement.
GCGAACTTGCGCTGCTGGGTGAGATACCCGGTATCGTTAAGGCAAGCTGGTAGGAGAAGAATAGATGAGCATGACCGATCCAATTGCCGATATGCTGACGCGTATCAGGAATTCGGCAAAGGCGCAGCATAGAATGGTCGACATACCATCGTCGAACGTGAAAAAGGATATTGCCCGGATCCTGCATGAACTCGGTTTCATCCGCGAGTATTCCGAGACAAAGGACAGCAAACAGGGTATTCTCCGAGTCTACCTGAAGTACTCGAAGAAGGATGAGAGCGTCATTCTCGGCCTTGAAAGAGTGTCGCGACCGGGACTGAGAAGGTATGTCACTATCGACGATATGAAGAAGCTTGGATACCAGGTTGGCATAACAGTCATATCGACCTCGCGTGGAATCATGACGCACGAAGATGCTCTAAAGGCTGGTGTTGGCGGTGAAGCGTTGTTGAGAGTCTGGTAGAGGAGTAGCGATGTCCCGAATTGGAAAGAAGCCGATACAGGTTCCCGACAAGGTCAAGGTCGAGATTTCCGGCACGAATGTCACGGTCACCGGACCGAAAGGGACCCTGAGTCTCGATCACCATCCGAGAATGAAGGTTGTTATGGAAGAATCCGAGATCAAGGTTCAGCGCCCGTCAGACAGCAAGACCAACAGGTCTCTTCACGGCCTGACCAGAGCGCTTATCAACAACATGATCGTCGGAGTCACGGGAGGGTTCAAGAAAAATCTCGAGATTCTCGGTGTAGGCTATCGAGCCGAATCAAGGGGAAAAGGTATTCAGCTCTTGCTCGGTTACTCTCACCCGATCATCGTGATACCCCCGCCCGGAATCACTATTGAACTCGAAGGGAACAACAAGATTCAAGTGAGCGGTATAGACAAGCAGATGGTAGGCGAAGTAGCTGCCAAGATTCGCAGCCTCCGGCCGCCCGAGCCCTATAAGGGAAAAGGAATCAGATACGAAGGTGAGGAAGTCCGTCGCAAGGCCGGAAAGACGGCGGCTTAGTCAATAGAGAATAGGCGATATGTCAAACTTGAAGAAACAGCAGGTAAAGAGAGTAGTAGTTCGGAATCGCAGGAAAATGCGAGTCCGTAGCCGCATCATCGGCACTCCCGAGCGTCCCAGACTCTGTGTCCACAGGAGCCTGGTGAACATGTATGTTCAGATCATTGACGACTCAACAGGAACGACGCTGGTCTCCGCCAGCACCCGGGATGCTGCGGTCATTGAGGTGATCGATTCGGAAGATACCAAGGTTAAGAAAGGCTACAAAGTCGGTCTCAGGATTGCTGAACTGGCTAAGGAAAAAGGAATCGGACAAGTTAGATTCGACCGTCAGAGCTCTCTGTATCACGGCAGAGTCAAGTCTGTTGCGGATGGAGCACGCAAAGGCGGTCTGAAGTTTTAGCTGGATAAGGAACCGATATGTTTCGAAGTCAAGGCAGACAGCCCAGATACGAATCTAATGGGTTCGAGCTGGAAGAAAAGATCATACACATTAACCGGGTCGCCAAAGTAGTCAAGGGCGGTCGCAGGTTTTCCTTTACCGCGTTGGTTTCCGTGGGAGATCGCGAAGGTTCCGTCGGGATTGGCCTCGGGAAAGCTTCGGAAGTTTCCGATGCCATCCGAAAGGGAACGGAAGCAGCTCGGAAAGCGATGACGAAGATATCGACCAAGGCTGGCACAATTCCTCATCAAATCATAGGACGTTTCGGAGCGGCCCGTGTACTGCTTCGCCCCGCATCGCCGGGAACGGGAGTGATTGCCGGCGGGCCTGTTCGCGCGGTTCTCGAATCGGCTGGCATTCAGGATGTTCTGACCAAATCGCTCGGATCGCCGAACCCTCACAATGTGGTCAAGGCGACCATGAATGGTCTCAGAGCCTTGCGAACCAAAGAGCAGGCACTCAATTTCCGGGGAATCGAGACACCTCAGGAGAAGGGGCAGTGAGATGAGGCTGAGGATTACACAGGTCAGAAGCTCGATCGGCCGAAGATATGACCAGCTCGCCACGCTGCGTGCCCTCGGAATCAGGAGGATGCAGCATACGGTCGAGCACAATGATACTCCTCAGATTAGAGGAATGGTAAGGAAGTTAAGGCATTTGTTGAAGGTTGAGGAGATAACCTGATGGATCTTGGACACTTAGAAAAGCCAAAAGGCTCAACCAGGAAGCGCAAGCGAGTCGGACGCGGCCACGGCGCAGGTCAGGGAAAGACCTGCGGCAAAGGTCACAAGGGACAGAAATCTCGTTCCGGCGCAAAGAGAAGATATTGGATGGAAGGCGGACAAATGCCGATACACAGGCGCCTCCCGAAACGTGGTTTCAGGAGTCTCAGTCCAACGATCTACCAGATCATCAATATCAGCCAGATCGCCGCGAAATGTACCGAACCGACCGAGATCGGTCCCGAGCAGATGAAAGAAATCGGCCTGATCAACACCTTGAACAAGCCGGTCAAGATACTCGGAAACGGTGAGATATCGGTTGCCTGCACCGTTCAGGCTCAGGCATGCAGTGCCGCAGCGAGAGTGAAGCTGGAAGCAGCAGGTGGGAAGGTGGAGATAATCTAAATGCTTGAGTCCTTCCAAAATACATTCAAGATCAAAGAGTTAAGGAACAGGATTTTCTTCACTCTTTTCATTCTGGTTATATACAGACTCGGCGGTCATGTTCCGTCTCCGGGAATTGACGCCGTGTCGTTGAAACAGTTCTTCGATACGCAAGCCGGAACTCTGTTCGGACTGTATGACATGTTTGTAGGCGGTGCATTCCAAAAAGCAACTGTTTTCGCTCTTGGTATTATGCCGTACATTTCAGCCTCGATTATTCTACAGCTTCTATCGCCTGTGATTCCCTACTTCCAGAAGCTCCGGAAGGAAGGCGAAGAAGGCAGGCGTAAGATCACACAGTACACGCGTTATGGAACTGTTGTGCTCGCATCACTTCAGGCCGCAGGTGTAGCCGTCTATCTTCAGAACCTCAATATATCGACCGGAACAATGGTTGTTACCAACCCGGGCATGGGATTCATCGGGTTAACCATCCTGACGCTGACCGCCGGAACAATCTTCATAATGTGGCTCGGCGAGCAAATAACAGAACGTGGCATTGGAAACGGCATATCACTCATAATATTCGCCGGTATCATAGCGAGGTTCATTCCGGCGGTTATCGACGAGATCCAGCTTATGGTCACCGGCGTCCGCAGCGTTTTCATGGAGATATTCATCGTCGTTTTCCTTGTGGCCGTTGTCGCGGCTATCGTGCTGGTGACGAGGGCGCAACGAAGAATTCCTGTGCAATATGCCAAGCGCGTTGTGGGGCGGAAGATATATGGCGGTCAGTCGACACACCTGCCGCTGTCGGTCAATACAGCCGGCGTGATTCCGATCATTTTCGCGCAGGCAATCATGTCTGCCCCGTTGACCATGTCGAGCTTCTTCCCGAACAACGATTTCGTCGCATCGATAGTGTCTTACTTCGATCCGTATGCGATCACCTATAATGTTATCTACGGCATTGTGATCATATTCTTCGCATTCTTCTACACGGCGATCGTTATCAACCCTGTGGAGCTTGCTGACAACATGAAGAAACAGGGCGGTTTCATTCCCGGAATTCGTCCGGGTAAGAGGACAGCGGATTACATAGACAAGACATTGACCCGCATAACGCTCCCGGGCGCCATATTCTTCGCGATAATAGCAATCATGCCGAACTTCCTGATCAGCGGTGCGGGTGTGACGTTCTACTTCGGCGGAACCGGTATTCTGATTGTAGTTGGTGTAGCGCTCGATACTTTGCAGCAGATGGAATCGCACCTGATAATGCGCCATTATGATGGGTTCATGAAGAAAGGTCGCATCAGAGGGAGATCGATGTAATGCTGATTATTATGCTTGGTCCACCCGGTTCCGGAAAGGGCACGCAAGCCGTTCGGCTTGCCGACAAGAAAGGTCTCGCGCATTTGTCGACCGGTGATCTTCTGCGAAATGCAGTGAAGGAGGGAACGGAACTGGGACTCAAGGCGAAGACATACATGGAAGCCGGTAATCTCGTGCCGGATGATCTTATACTCGGAATGATAAGAGAGCGCCTTCAAGTGAGTGAAAACGGATTCCTGTTCGATGGTTTCCCGAGGACAATCCCGCAGGCGGAAGGGCTTGACGCCATGCTCGGCGAGATCGGCTCGAAGGTGGATATGGTTATGGACCTCGAAGTCTCGGACGAGGAGGTCATAAAGCGACTTTCCGGACGGTTCTCCTGTCCCAAGTGTCAGGCGATATACAATTATCCGAATATGCTTCCGAAGAAAGAGGGTATCTGCGACAAGTGTGGTGCCGAGCTTCAGAAGCGGAAAGACGACACGGAAGAAGTGGTCACGAACCGTCTTGAAGTGTATAAGAAGCAAACTCAGCCTTTGCAGGACTACTACAGGAACCAAAGTCTGTTGAAAGGCGTTGATGGAGAGCGGGAGATCGGTATGATATTATCGGATCTCTTGGCGCTACTGGATTCGGCAGCCGATTGAGTATGATCGAATTGAAGACGGACAGTGAGATCGAAAAAATGCGTTCTGCGGCCCAGATTGTCGCTAGGACACTTGATTTGATGGAGGAGAAAATAGAGCCTGGAATCAGCACCGAAGAACTGAACGAGATTGCCGATCGTTATATTCGCTCGCAGGGAGCTGAGCCGGCATTTCTCGGCTATCAAGGCTTCCCGAAGTCGATTTGTGTATCGATCGATGAGGAAGTCGTTCACGGCATTCCGGTGAAAACACGGAAACTTAAAGCCGGTCAGATCGTTTCGGTGGATGTAGGGACTTTGGTGGATGGTTTCAACGGAGACGCGGCCAGGACGTTTGCCGTGGCAGAAGTCTCAGACGAAGCACGCAGGCTTATGGAGGTTACGAGGAAAGCCCTTGAGAACGGCATATCGCAGGCGCGAGTCGGAAACAGACTCGGTGACATCTCGCATGCCGTTCAGAAGACAGTGGAGGATGCTGGGTTTAGCGTTGTTCGGGATCTTGTCGGACATGGTATCGGCAGGAGAATGCACGAGGAACCGCAGATTCCGAATTACGGGGATCCCGGCACCGGTGTTCAGCTCAAAGCAGGAATGGTTTTTGCGATAGAACCAATGGTAAATACTGGAGGCTATAAAGTCAAGACAAGGCCTGACAAATGGACTATTGCCACGGAGGACGGTTCGCTGTCGGCTCATTTCGAGCACGATGTGGCAATTACCGAGAACGGGCCTGATATCTTGTCGAGTTAAATATGGCAAAACAGGGAACGATTCAGGTTGAAGGAAAGGTCGTGGAGCCTCTGCCCAATGCCATGTTCAAGGTTGAACTGGAGAATGGGCACCAGGTGCTGGCTCACATCTCTGGCAAGATGAGAATGAATCACATCAAGATTCTCCCGGGTGACCGGGTTACTATCGAGCTGTCGCCTTACGACCTCAAGCGAGGAAGAATAGTATATCGTTACAAGTAGATATAGAGGTAGATATGAAAGTTCGCTCATCAGTAAAAAAACGCTGTGAACACTGCAAGATAATCCGCAGGCGTGGCATCGTGCGGGTAATCTGCAAGAATCCGCGTCACAAGCAGAGACAGGGTTAAGGAGGTGTCGTGGCTCGTATAGCAGGCGTCGACCTACCGAGAGAGAAGCGCGTCGAAGTGGCGCTAACATATATCTTCGGCATTGGAAATACGCTTTCGCAAAAGATCCTAGCCAAGCTAGGATTAGACCCGAATATGAAGGCTCATAATTTAAGTG
>DAOVLC010000185.1 GCA_030631455.1 Candidatus Zixiibacteriota bacterium | reverse complement strand
AGAGCGTGAACATAGATGATTATAATATCATGCGCTGGTAGGGGAGAGGCTTGATGCTCGACTACATCTGGCTGATACCTGTCTTCCCGCTGATCGGGTTTCTCATTAACGGATTTCTGGGAAAGAGATTCCCGCGTCCTGTTGCAGGCGTCATCGCGTGCGCATCGGTATTCGCTTCACTCGTTTTTTCTGTAGGTGCGTTGCTCAGTTTGCTGAAGTTGGATGCCAGCGAACGCGTATTCGAGATGACTCTCTTCTCATGGATACCATCAGGGTCGTTCAACGCCGATATCGCGTTCCTTCTCGATCCGTTGTCTGCGGTGATGATACTGGTGGTATCGGGTGTCGGCTTCCTGATTCATGTCTATTCGCTCGGATACATTGCGCACGACCCCGATTATTCTCGCTTCTTCACGCACATGAATCTTTTCGTCGGCTCGATGCTGATCCTCGTACTGGCAAACAACTTCCTGTTGATGTACGTGGGCTGGGAGGCTGTCGGGTTGTGCTCATATCTCCTGATTGGATTCTGGTACAAGAAACAGTCGGCCGCAAGCGCAGGGAAGAAAGCATTCATAGTTAATCGAATCGGCGACTTCGGATTCGCGCTCGGCATTATGCTGATTTTCTGGACATTTGGCACACTCAATTTCAGCGAGGTTTTTCAGAGCGCAGCGACCTCATACGTTGTCGGCGCATCAGTAATTACAGCGATAACACTCCTTCTTTTTGTAGGAGCAACCGGCAAGTCGGCACAGATACCTTTGTATGTCTGGTTGCCTGATGCCATGGAAGGCCCCACGCCGGTTTCCGCACTTATTCACGCAGCCACGATGGTTACCGCTGGCGTGTACATGGTTGCGCGATGCAACGTGCTGTATGTACTCGCTCCAACCTCCCTCCAGGTGGTCGCAATAATCGGACTTGCGACCGCTTTATTCGCGGCGACGATGGGTGTGACGCAAAACGATATCAAGCGAGTCCTCGCGTACTCGACGATCTCACAGCTTGGATACATGTTCGTCGCCTGCGGTGTCGCGGCGTTTACCGCAGGCATCTTTCACCTAATGACTCACTCATTCTTCAAGGCATTGCTCTTCCTGGGAGCCGGATCGGTCATTCACGCCATGTCGGATGAGCAGGACATGCGCAACATGGGAGGTCTGAAGTCAAAGATCAAAATCACGTATTGGACTATGCTGATAGCGACTTTTGCGATCTGCGGAATCCCGGGCTTCTCAGGATTCTTCTCGAAAGATGAGATACTCTGGAAATCATTCAGTACCGCCCAAGGTGGAATGATCTTCTGGATAGTCGGAGCTATTACCGCCGGGCTTACGGCGTTCTACATGTTCCGGCTGATCTTCCTGACATTCTTCGGCAAACCAAGGTATGGTGGCGAAACGGCCAGGAAAGTTCATGAATCGCCTAAGACAATGCTGTTTGCGCTTGTCTGTCTGGCAGTGCTCTCCGTTGCAGGTGGATGGATAGGTATTCCCGAATCGCTCGGTGGCGGCAACCAGTTCGAGCATTTCATGGATCCCGTGTTTGCGCAGAGTGAGGCGATAGTGACTGAGGCCGCCGTGCATTATGCCCATTCCACAGAGTACATGCTGATGGCGATCACGATTGTTCTTGTTCTGGTCGCGATCTATTTCGCTTATCTCTTCTACGTCAGGAGGCCGGAGTTGTCGACCAGACTGAAACAGAGACTGTCCGGTTTGCACAAGCTGATTTATAATAAGTACTATGTCGACGAGATTTATCAGGTGTTGATAGTGAATCCCATCGTGAATTTCTCGCTGTTTCTCTGGAAAGTGATCGACGTCGCTATAATCGATGGTTTAGCGAACGGGCTCGCGGCCATGGTGAAATCTTTTTCGAGTTCCGGACGTGTCATTCAAACCGGTTACTTACGCAACTACGCCCTGCTCTTTGTTTTCGGGGTGATTGTAGTTCTGGCGTACTTTATGTCGTTGAGGTAGAATGGATCCATACATACTGACAATCACTATCGCGTTGCCTCTTGTCGGCATACTTGTGATGATGCCGATCAGCCGTAAAGCGGAGTTGGCTCTGAAAGGCATCGCGTTCGCGTTCAGTCTGGCTGCATTCCTGATATCCCTCTACCTCTATTTCAATTTCGATTCTTCGACATCTGCAATGCAGTTCACATTGAGTATTCCGTGGATCACCGAATTCGGAATCAACTACCATGTTGGCATCGATGGCCTGAGTCTCTGGCTGTTTATCCTGACCACGTTCCTGTCGTGGATTGCGATCTGGTCGTCATGGAGCGCAATCAAGGATCGCCTGAAGGGATTCCTGATTTCGATGCTTCTGCTCGAATTTGGCATGCTCGGCGTTTTCATTTCACTCGACCTGTTCCTGTTTTATGTTTTCTGGGAATTGATGCTGATCCCGATGTACTTCCTGATCGGACTCTGGGGCGGAGCCAATCGGATCTACGCGACGATCAAGTTTGTGCTCTTTACGCTTGTCGGGTCGCTGCTGATGCTCGTCGCGATCATCGTGCTCGTAGTCATAAACTTCTATTACACTGGCGGGACCTACTCGTTCGATCTGATGGCAATGACGCAGCTTCCCCTTCCGTTGCAGTTTCAGATCTGGCTTTTCGCGGCTTTTGCACTCGCGTTTGCGATCAAGGTTCCGATGTTCCCGTTTCACACGTGGCTTCCTGATGCGCATGTACAGGCTCCGACTGCGGGCAGCGTGATCCTTGCGGGAGTGCTGCTCAAGATGGGGACATACGGCTTCCTGCGATTCTGCATTCCTATGTTCCCGGATGCATTCGTCGAGTGTGTCCAACTCATATCTATTTTGGCGATTATCGGCATCATCTATGGCGCGCTTGTCGCGATGGTTCAGAAAGACGTGAAATCGCTTGTCGCGTTCTCGTCAGTGTCGCATCTCGGCTTTGTCATGCTCGGTATGGCGGCGCTTAATATGCAGGGCATGCAGGGTTCGATTATCCAGATGATAAACCACGGCATTTCAACCGGCGCCCTCTTTCTAATAGTGGGAATGATCTATGAGCGGCGACATACGCGGTTGATCAAGGATCTCGGTGGAGTTTTTGCGACTATGCCGGTTTGGACGACGTTCTTCATCATCATCACCCTATCCTCGATCGGACTGCCGTTTACGAATGGGTTTGTGGGCGAATTCCTGATTCTCCTCGGAACGTTCAAGGTCAATGTTACATACGCGGTAATTGCCGCGTCAGGGATCATCCTGGCTGCGGCCTACATGCTCTGGATGCTCCAGAGAGTGGTCTTTGGCAAGATCACCAATGAAGATAACAGGAAGCTTACCGACATTAACCTGAGAGAAAAACTTATTCTGGTTCCTTTCGTCGTGCTCGTGTTCTGGATCGGGATATATCCGAGCACATTCTTCAAGCCAATGAACAAATCGATTGAGAACTTGCTCGACAATCCGAGTCTGGTTCATGCCATGGAAGAATCAGAGATACCGCGAGATAACGAGTTCACCGTGACTGAAACTATTCAGCAGAATTACGAGGAGGCGAGGTAGATGGCTGAGGTCAAGATTTTCACAAAGCCAGGCTGCCCGTATTGCGCGGCGGCAAAAGAAGATTTGAGCAAGCGTAATGTCGATTTCGAGGAGTTCGATGTGACTGTGGGCGGACAGTTCGAGTCGGAAGCGCTTCAGTTCTCGAAAGGACAGCGCTTAGTTCCGATTATCGTGACCGGAGATGATGTCAAGGTAGGATTCAACGGAGGGTGAGGATTCTGAGCACCGGGCGGTTCGCCCGATGACAGTGTACGATTATGCAGTTTGAGTTTCCACAGATAGACTATGTCGCAATCCTGCCGGAGTTGATTGTCGGTGGCTTCGCTCTGCTCGTGATGCTGGTTACGCCGTTTATCTCACGCGAGAAGCGGTGGCTGACCGGTCACATTGCGTGGTTCGGCATAATGGCAGCGGCAGTTGCGGTGTGGTATAATTGGGGTACTGACATCTCGACCTTTTCGGGACTCTATTTGATCGACATGTTCTCATCACTCTTCAAGCTGGTGTTCCTTCTTGGATCGTTGCTTGTGATATTCATGTCGGATAACTATGTCCGCAGGCGTGATCTCCCCGCGGGCGAGTATTACTCTTTGATCCTGTTTGCGACTTTCGGGATGATGATGATGGCATCTGCCGGTGATCTGATCGTCTTTTTCATCGGCCTCGAGATAATGTCGGTCGCGCTCTATGTCCTCGCGGGATTTCGCCGCGATGATCTGAAATCGAACGAGGCGTCACTCAAGTATTTTCTCCTCGGCGCGTTTGCCACAGGATTCATCGTATTCGGAATAGCGTTTGTCTATGGTGCTCTCGGCAGCACGTCGATTGCTCACATATTCCAGCCGGAGCAGTACAAGCTGGCGAATTCCTCGCTCTACCTGATGGTTGGCGCTGGCTTGCTTCTGATCGGGCTTGCGTTCAAGATCGCTTCGTTCCCGTTTCATATGTGGGTGCCGGATGTTTATGAGGGCGCTCCGACCGCAATCACCGCATTCATGTCGGCTGGCCCGAAGGCAGCAGCTATTGCCGTTCTCTCGAGGGTCTTTATCTTTGCCTTTGCAGAATATACTAAAGAGATGTCCATGGCTTTCTGGACTCTGTCGATTCTGACGATGTT
>DAOVLC010000397.1 GCA_030631455.1 Candidatus Zixiibacteriota bacterium | reverse complement strand
CGAGGCCTCTCTCGGTACGAATTGTCTGGTACAATCGACCGAACGACTCGCGGTGCTGTCCGAGATAGGTGTTGGCGACCAGCAGGGGATAGTACTCAGGGTCAGACCGGCCGTATGTGGCGATGTTGCCGATTCTAAAATGAGTCTGTGCGCGATTTTCTTTCTCTACAAGCACAACCTTACGGCCAGAGACAGGTGTGACATCTCCGTGTGCCTGCCTGATGGAGCGCGATGGAAGTGTCTCGAAATCAGACTCAAGTCTCTCAGCGAAACCTTCAGGATAATCTCCCGCGATCCCGATTATCATGTTGTCGGCTCTGAAATTCGATCCGTAGAACAAATCAGCATCTTCCGGGGAGAACGAATTGATAGAAGCCTTGAGACCCGTGATCGGATGGGCGTATCTGTGACCTGCGTACAGGCAGCTCTGGAATACAGCAAGGCAGAGCCGCGAGTCGTTTCGAATGATGTCCTCTACGTCGTCCAACTGCTCTGATTTCACTTTCTCGGCTTCGGAGAGCGGGAATGTCGGGTGAAGCAATATCTCAGAGAGAACCTCGTATGTCTGATCGAGCTTCTCCTTCAATGTCTGACATGTGAAGAGGATCGTCTCGCGGTCGACCGTTACATCGAGTCGGGTGCCGAGGATCTGAAGCGTGTTGTCGATCTCTTCGCGGTTGAATCTCTCGGTCGAGCGCATCATCAAGCTCGCGGTGAACTGCGCAAGCCCTTCCTTCTCGACAGGATCATCCGCCGAACCTGATTTCACCAGCACCTGTATGTTGACAACCGGAATGCCAGTCTTCGGGAATTCTACGATCCGAATCGATCCTGATGTACCCGGTCCCTCCTGGACGCCGCACGCGAACGCAAGGATCATCAGGCAGCAGAGGAAAATGGCGGTGATTGTTTTCATAGCTGATATCTCCTTAGCTCGGTGGCAGCGGAGATAGTGTGACGATTGTCGAGTGCTCAGGTATCAGGTATTTTCTGGCAGCTTCCTTTATGTCATTGGCGGTAATGGTGCCCAGCATATCATAATATGTAAACATCATTTTGTAATTACCGCCGGTGAGGTGGTTGAATCCGATGCTCCCTCCGATCCTGTAGGGAGTGCTGAGCCTGAAGAGAAAATTCGATTTCCTCGGGTTGACAGCCCGGGCGAGTTCATCATCCGGGATCGGATCATTGACAATCGACGCCAGTTCTTGCTCGATCACTGCCACGATCGAATCGAATTCCTGTCCTCCCTTGAGTACGGCGTCGATCACAAACAGGCCGGGGTCTTTCCTTCCCTCGATTTGCCCCCGAATCTCCTCAACCATTTCAGTGTCAGTTTTGAGCTTTTTGTACAGCCTGCCTGTTTTGGAGAAAAGGATGTTCGTCAGCACCTGAAGAGCCACGAGATCGGGCGTGTCCAGATTGTAATCGGGTCCTTTGTATCCCATCAGAAGGTGTGGAGCCGTATGACTGTCTTTCCATTCGAAGTCTCTCCGACGGCTCTTTTTCTGTTCTTGTTCCGTCCTGACCTGTGAGGTAGGGGGAAGGGAAGTTTTCCAGTTACCATAGTACTCCATCACCCATTCACCCGCCTTCTCAGGATCGAAATTGCCACAGATAACAATGGTGCAATAATTCGGAGCGTAGAATATTCTCTTGAATTGATAGGCATCTTCGAATGTTAGTGTTTTCTCCAGATCGCGCTCCCATCCGATCACCGGATGATGATACGTGTGCCTCTTGAATGCCAGCTTGTATAGTTCCTGGTACAGATATCCTTCCGGATCATCGTCGACACCTCTTCTACGTTCTTCCTTGACCGGTCCAAGCTCTTTGCGGAAGGCCTCCCTCGTGAATCTGAGATTCCTGACCCTGTCGGACTCGACTTCGATTATTTCCCTCAGGAACTCCGCCTTCGCATTGACAAAGTAGCAGGTGTAATCCTCCGATGTGTAGGCATTGGTTTGAGGTCCCATATGCGCAGTCGCCTCATCGTACTCGGGGAATTTCTCCGTTCCGCGAAACATCATGTGCTCAAAAACATGAGCGATTCCAGTCGCACCGGCTTTGGTTTCATCGCGTGAACCGGCATTGATGAATGTCCGGTATGACACGGTCGGCACGGTCGTGTCGACATACATCAGTAATGTTAATTGATTAGGTAGCACGGTCTTTTCTACATCCAGGCGAAACTGAGCCTGCACGATGGATGTTAACGAAAGGAGAAGAATAAAGCACAGAACGATGAGTTTTCGCATGCGTCACTCCAGCGATTGGGTTTGTGTTATTTATATTAAGCCCATTGCCGGGCAAAAATCAAGGAGTAATGTTGAGTTAGCAGGTACGATCCCCAATATACACGGCGCATGATTTCCGTTTGTGCTTTGAGACGCTGAGATATATTATGTTGGCTTAAAACAGATGGGTACTGAGTTCGTCTGTCACTATGAGGTTTGATTTGCGTTACTCAATGCATAGAGAGGTGACATAGGATGACATGGAGACTGTATATACTCGGGCAGATTGCTGGTTTTTCGATTCTGATCGGGGTTTCGATATCTGCTGAGGACTCGCCTGAAAATATCCCGCTGTTTACGGTCACGTTGACGAGTGATCGGGATGCCGAGATTGTCAGACAATCGGGGGTCAAAGCAGTGCTTCGAGGCGACAATCGCTATCTGGTAACCGGATCTACGGCTGAGATCGAGTGGCTCAGGGCAGGGGGAGTAGAATGCCATCAAGTGCATCACGATTTTGAACGCGG
>DAOVLC010000151.1 GCA_030631455.1 Candidatus Zixiibacteriota bacterium | reverse complement strand
GTCTTCCGCTGTCTTGTTTGTTTCGTAGTTATGGCTATGAAGTACTTCGATGCCTCTCTGATATCGGTGTTATTAGTCAGGTTGTAGATCTCAGGTACGGGCTCTTCGAGTGTGGTGTCGGCGAATGGTGTTCGGTTAGGGAAGAAGAGGTAGCCTCGGGTGAAGTCGACCTGACTGAGGGTCGCGTCGAACTTGCCGTCCGGCCTTGCATCTCCGTTGAGATCCATTTCATCGAGACCGAGAAGCCGGATATAGGGCTCTCCATTTTCATTGCTGAGATTGTCATCCGGCTTGTCCTCATCACCGGCTTTCCCCTTGTATATCGTAATATCAAGGCCGTCAGCGTCGATTTCTCTTTCGCCGAGGTAGTATACGTTCTTCCATTCGTAATTGAAGGTCCTGTACGTAGACAGAGCGCCGTCTGCTTTGATTAGCATCAGAGTATAAAGAGTATCGGAAACATCACCAACATGGAATTCCTGACCATCCCGCTGCACCAGCATCCAGCAGGCAAGATTCTCGGCAGGGCTGATATACTGCTCCATTTCGACGTAGAATTGACCCGGTGGGACGAAATACTTGTCCTTCTCAAGTTCCTTCCAGGAGGTTGGACGTTTCTCGTTTTCGTAGAGGCCCTCATTATTGGGATCGGCGTATGCCGTACCCTGAGTAACAATGTTATGGATGATGTCAGTTTCCTCGATAAACATCCTTATGTCGAGTATTTTGTCCACACCCGGTGTGAAGTCAGCTACACCGGCTTCTACTGAGTCTCGTGGTCCAAGTATTCCAAGATCAAAGAACTTATTGTGTTCATAGTCCCAGTCTCTCCTGGTCGTTGGGGCTACGTCGGAACCTGCCATGAACGATGTTCGTTCTGTGCTGCCTTTCTCCTGAGATGTAATGACCGTGAACCCAAGGTTCCCAAGTTGAGCAACTACCTTGATTCCGAATAGACCCTGCACTCTCGATGAGTAGCCGGCGAACTTGGTGTTCGGCAACGACAAATTTGTGTTCCCTGCCTCGATGGTCTTGATGATGTCGTCTTCAGTGCCCTTGTATCTTATCTGGATGCGGTTTTCGAGATCGGTCTGCCGCTTTGAGTCCTGATCGACCGTGACATGAATCTTGGACCCGATGGTTCCTTTGATCGTGAACGACGAGACCTGCTCCATGTCGAGCGATGGGAACTTGCTCTGCTTGTAGGCTGATACCTGGGTCCGGTTGTCCCACCGGCTTGTGCCGTCGAAGCTGACTCTATAGCGGCCGTTGACCTGAAGACTGGCGCCTCCTTCACCGATAACGCTCTGTACGAGCTTTGGGAATTTGATTGGCACGGTAATCCTGATCAGTCCCTTAGCCTTGTCCTTCTGCTCTCTACTGATTGAGGTTGCAAGGCTCTTCGCCCAGTATGCGCTTACCTTGTGGTCATTCATGAGACTGTTGAAAGTGTGACGCTCTACCGATCTTCTGAGCTGATAGCTGAATGGCTCGTAACGCCTGTCGTAGGTGTATACCCTGGAAAACGTCAGCATCAACGTTTTCCTGTTGACCTCCGTTTCGTCGGTTGGACGGACCTTCTTGTTGTCGAGCCACGCGTATTTTTCAATTGCTAAAGAAATACCGGACCATTTGTCCGGCGTGGGAAGCGGGACTATGCGGGGAGAATGGTACTCAAGCGGAATAACCACACCCTGCCCGGAAGCAGAGCCGCATACCACAACAATCGCCAAGAAAATGGCAAGGGCTATAAGGCGGATTGATGATTTAAACTTAAGTCGCACTCACGCAAATCCTCAAGCAAATATCTAATCTGTATTAATCTTCCAGCTGACCTCCTCAGTTAAAGTCACCGAGATAGGTAATCTCTTCCTCAAGAGAATACCCGAACTGATCCTTCACCTTTTTTTTCAAAATCATCGCAAGTTCTCTTATGTCATCGGCTTTCGCTCCGCCGAGGTTAACCAAAATGTTGGCGTGGTAAGGGAAAACACCCGCTTTGCCAAACGTGATCTCTTTGGCACCGACCCGCTCAAGAAGCATTCCGGTCGATAGCTTGCCATATTTCTCATCTGGTTTTTCTATGTTCTTAAAAAAGCATCCTGCGGAACAATCGGTCGTCGGGTGCTTTTCCTCTCTCGTCTGCAGTATCTCCTGCTTCTTCTTCAACAACTGTTCCGATGAGCCGTTCAAGAACCGAAAACTCACCTCCAGAACGATCTCACGCGTCCGTTTTAATATACTGTTTCTGTAGGAGAATTCAAAGTAGTTTTTGCCTTCCACGCGAGGCGCTTCTCCCGGTTTGAGTATTTTCGCTGATACGAAGCAGTCAGAAATCGATCCGCCGTATGCTCCGGCATTGCCATATACCGCGCCTCCGACGGTGCCTTTTATGCCAGCGAGTGTCTCGGCACCCGCAAGACCGAGCGAGCAGACTCGGTCTACGAATTCCTCGAGATTGAAACCGCTTCCGACAATGACGTCGGTGCCCTCCCGTTCGTAATGACAGATGCTCGACTTGAGTACCACACCATGATATCCATTGTCCGAAACCAGCAGGTTGGATCCGCCTCCGATGATGAAATACTTCTGGCCATGCTGCTCACACAGATTGACGCCTGTTACCATCTCATCTGCGCTGGTGACCTCAATGAAAAGATCGGCAGGTCCGCCGACACCGAATGTTGTGTGCCTGGACAACGGCTCTTCCCGGATCAGCTTCGAACCAAACTGGGCTGACAGATCCTTGAAAAGAGAAGTTCCCGACTTGTCAAGCATATGAGATTTTGCCATGTATTTCAATCCGGGGCCGGTCGTGGCAGATGCTCCTCCAAAAGCTTATACGTTACGAGCTTACCCCGGTTCCCCGTTCCCTGAATCATTCTCCGTCATCCGCCTCGCCCTCGGAATCAGAATCGCTGCCGGTCTCACTCACCGGAGTTTCTTCGACCTTTGGGTCCTTTTCCGATTTTTCATCCGATTTGAGTTCATCGACATAGTTCATTCTGAGTTGATAGAGTGCCCGTTTGATGAGAGATGCCTCCTCAGTTGTCAGGTTTCCCTCTGTCTTCTGTTCGATCATCGCAAGCATGTCAATCGAATTCTTGGCTAGTTCGAGATTTCTCTCGACTTTACCGGTAAACGGGTTCTGTAGCTTTCCCATCTGCTGCATTGCGGCTGTCTCAAGAGAAAGCACCAGTTGCAGCAGATGCGGGTCATTTTTGGACTCGTCAAATCCTTCTGTCATTGTTTCCTTCCTCGCTGTCCTCTGCGATCCTGCAAGCCAGCTTCAGGTTGTGCTGAATATCCATCACCTGGGCTTCGATCTTCTTCATCAGCCTCTCGAGATCGTAATCCGAGGTACTGCCGACAAGTTCCTTGACCCGCAGAGCTAGTTCCTGTGATATCTGTCTCGTGTTTTCCAACCGCTTTTTGTCTGCCATGCTCACCTGCTCAGCCGGAAGTCAAGAGTTCGAAAGCCTGTCTGTAAAGGTTGAGGGCTTCACTTTTCAATTTTGACATTTCGTCTTTGGTCAATCTATGTTTTTTTGAGACAATGTCAAACGCGCATTTTCTTGCGCTTTCGAGTATAGCGGTGTCCAGCAAAAGGTTGGCTATCTTGAAGCCGGGAAGTCCATGCTGCTTGGATCCGAAAAACTCGCCGGGACCTCTTAGTCTCAGGTCAGCTTCTGCAATCCTGAATCCGTCACTCGTCGATTCGATTACGGCAAGTCTTTCCGCCGCAATCTCGCCCGGATTGTCGATTGACATCAGAATGCAGTAGGAATCGTGTTTGTCGCGCCCGATTCTGCCTCTGAGTTGATGCAACTGTGATAATCCAAACCTCTCGGCGTGCTCGATCAACATCACGGAAGCATTGGGGATGTCTATTCCGACCTCGATTACCGTTGTGGAGACAAGAATCTGGTATTCTCCGTCTCTGAACCTGCGGGATATTTCCTCGCGCTCTTCGAAGCTCATTCTCCCATGAACCAGCCCCACTTCGATATCAGGGAATACATTCTCCTTCAAGTTCTCATACGATGACACCGCCGATTTCAGATCGAGTCTCTCGGAGTCCTCCACCAAGGGATAGACGATGAATACCTGCCGTCCCTTATTGCATTCGGACCGGATAAATTCGTATACTTTGGCGCGACTTTCCTCGTTGCGCCATGCGGTCCTGACCGGCACTCGTCCGGGCGGCAGCTCTGCAATCACCGTGAGATCGAGGTCACCGTAGGCTGTTAACGCAAGAGATCTCGGGATTGGAGTAGCTGTCATTACCAGCAGATCGCACTCCTTTCCCTTCTGCTTGAAACGAAGCCTCTGATTCACACCGAATCTGTGCTGCTCGTCAACAACTGCGAGCGCGAGGTTCCGGAAGTCAGACACCTGTGAAAAGAGCGCATGAGTCCCTACGGCGATGTCAATCTTGCCGGACGACAAGTCACCGAGCAACTCCCGTCTTTGCTTCTCCGAAACAGATCCGGTCAGAAGCGCAACATCGAAGTTCAGTTTCTCCGCATATTCACTGATCGACGCATAATGCTGCTCTGCCAGAAGTTCAGTTGGCACCATAATAGCCGCCTGATGCCCGTTTTCGACCGCATACAGCATAGCTGCGAGTGCTACGGCAGTCTTACCCGATCCGACTTCCCCCATAAGAAGGCGGTGCATAGGATAGGGCGCCTGCATGTCTTCTAAGATGACAGCCACTCCAATCCCGAGATCTCTTGCGTTAACGGCCTACGGTGACCTCGATCTCACGGTGATTGCAGAGCTGCCTCCCGGGCGAGTGCCGGTCAGGACCGCATGGCGCAACGAGAAGAGTCGTGCCAAAGTATATGAATTCATCCGGTCCCAGTGCAATAAGGGGCGCCAGGTCTTCATCGTCTATCCCCTTGTGGAGGACTCCGAGAGACTCGATCTGAAATCGGCGGTGTCATCATACGAGAACTTGAAGGAAAATGTATTCCCTGATATCAAAGTGGCGCTGGTTCATGGAAGAATGAACTTCGACGAGCGAGAAGAAATATCTCGTCGGTTCAGAGACGGAGAATACCAGATTCTTGTCTCCACAACGGTAATCGAGGTCGGAATAGACATCCCCAATGCTTCCGTGATG
>DAOVLC010000051.1 GCA_030631455.1 Candidatus Zixiibacteriota bacterium | reverse complement strand
GTCGTTTACCTGATCGCATATATCTTCTCAGGCGGTGACCCGCCATGTTCATGCGAGGATTGGGTAGCAGCTTGCGGGCCACTGCAATAATCATCGTTGAGCATTGCAAGGCTTAGATTAAGTCTTGTAGCAGATAAACAACAGGAGCAGCCGAGAGGCTGCTCCTGCTTTTTCTATGGCGAACTGTAATCCTCTCAGGCTCTATCCCTCCCAGCATCATCTGTGACTTTCAGCGCAATGGAACTCGGCATTTCGACACGCTTCCTCAGCAGAAGTCGGCCTCCAAAAGAGAGAGTCCGGTATATGTTGATGGGGCAGGAACGCAGAAAATGCGCTATAAAAAATAGCGATGAAACCTAAAAAACTGGAGATTTCTTCATTTTTTGTTTGACAAGTCAGGTAAAAGCACTATATTAGATATGTTTCTTTCCGCATTTACCTTACCAATGCCCAATCCCCAGGGCGAATAGGACTGGATCTGGAGTTGGCCCGCTGAGAGGTCGGGCCGGCTCCGTCTTTTGTGCAGCTTACTCATTCCCTTTGCATCTTGTTGTAGAATAACGGATTAACCGGGATATCCACAAGAAATCGACGGCTGTTTATGACAGAGAAGTAAGCGCAAAGTGAGTATGAAGACTACTCATTATTCTCAAACAGGTCGTCTCGTATAGACCTCAGAATAGAGATAAGGTTCTCTTTTGTGTTTGTGAGTCCGAGCTTCTTTCTGATATGCTGACGGAACTTATGCACAGTTAGTACAGAGATATTAAGACAGACGGCGATCTCCTTCGAGCTCAGTTCGTCGATAATCATTTTGCATATCAGTATCTCTTTTGGTGTTAAGTTGCGGGCACGTTTTTCAAGCGCGCTCACAAACGGAACAGCCAGGTCCTCGAGGTTCTTCTCGATCATATCAAGGTAGACTTTATCCTCGACGCTGGCGTTAGCCTGAAGTGTATGAAGAATCGGCAGAACGAGCCTGTCAATGCTCGCTTGAATCCGGCGTTTCATTTCCTTTTTCTCAGCATCAATCTGGCCGAGCACCTCTCTCAGTGCAATGTTTGTGTCAACCAGCCTTCTCTGTTCTTCTTTCAGCTTATCGTATGCAATCCGCAGCTCGTTTTCGGCCGTCTTTCTTTCGGTATTGTCAATGACAATCCCTCTGAGGCCCACGGTCTCGCCATCACGGACAATCCGGCTGGAATAGATGATGACGGGTACGGCATTTCCGTCCTTCCTGATAAGAGCGTATTCGCTGCCTCCGAATACTTCCCCGGCAAGGAGCCTTGGAATCCTGTCCTCAATCATTCTTCGATCGTCGGAGACAAACAGCTGAAAGATATTCAATCCACTGTCGAGATCCTCACGTGTATAACCGGTGAATTCGAAGCTGTAGCGGTTTGCGAACGTAAGATTCCCCTCCCGGTCAACCTCGAAAACGGTCTGGGGCAGCAAGTCTGCCAGTTCCCTGAATTTTTCCTCGCTGAGTCGGAGTCTTTCTTCGGTTTTTTTCCTGTCCGTAATGTCAGTGAAGCTCTCGACGATTCCAAGTATCTCGCCGTCAGGACCACGGTACGGGAATGCCGAGACCAGGCTGGAGATTTCTGTGCCATCCGGCAGTTTCACATTGTCTTCATACTCATGGTACTC
Source organism: Candidatus Zixiibacteriota bacterium (assembly GCA_030631455.1). GTDB lineage: Bacteria > Zixibacteria > MSB-5A5 > JAABVY01 > JAHJOQ01 > DAOVLC01. Next base: position 6,291 of record DAOVLC010000051.1, on the reverse strand, counting down.
CCGGCCATCGAGTATTCTTTCCAGCGGGCATTTGGATGTGCGGCAGAGCGGTCCCGGCCATAGATCATAGCACTTCTTCCCGATCACTTCCTCCCTCTTCACTTGAAAAAGAGCAGAGAACGTATCATTTATCCTCAGCATATTGAAATCTCGATCAATAACGTTCATTGGCGTGGCGGCTTCGAATATCTGATTCGTTTCAAAATGGGCATGTTCAGCCTTCTCTTCTGCCAGCTTGCGATCGGTGCTGTCACGCGCAATGCCGACAACAGAGGCTATCCTCCCGGAATGGTCCCTTATAGGCTGTAGGGTGGTTGTATATTCTAACTTTCGACCCCGGAGTTCGGTCACCGTTTCGCTCATAAAGCCTTCACCTGATTCAAACACTTCTGAAACAGATGCCATCTGCTTCTTGGCTACGTGATCGGGGAATATCTCCCACATTGTTTTTCTGACGAAGTCTTCAGGTACTCCTCCCAGTCTCGCGGCTGCAATATCGTTCATGAACAGGAAGGTGCCATGTCGATCGATTGTGAAGATTGATTCTCTGGCGCTCTCGACCAAGCTTCTGTATCTTTCTTCGCTTTCTGCCAGGGCCATCTGTGCCTTTCTCCGCTCTGTTATGTCCTCGGTATGAACCATCACCAGATCAGGAGGTACATAGATATAGGTTACTAATAGGTGCCTGGCGTCGCCTGTGGTCTTGAACGTATAGAGTATCTCCCGCTGTATGCTGGTTTTATCCGTGAAACAACGTCTGAATTCATCGAGCACTTCCGGCATTTCACCGTACATCTCACGAGCCGTCCTGCCAACAAAATCCGTGATACCACCCTTGGTTATCTCGATAGCGGCATCGTTATAGTCGACAAGCACAAAATCATCGCCGTTCCACTTCCAGGAGTAGGTTGGCACTGGCATGCCTTTGTATTGCGCACGGAGCATCTCCTCCGTAGCCCTGCGATTCTGGCTCGCTTCGGCCTTCTCATTCAGTTCTCGCTCATTCGCCATCTCCGCTCCTGATGTGGTCATTAGTGAATCGTACAACGAACAGCTTCGCACCAACAGGTGTGCAGAAGAAGCCATGTAGACCTGTATGCTAAATCTACAAAATGATCGCCGAATGTCAACGTGAAACGGGTTCAGCTGCCCCGGCGATCTGACTTCAAGTCTCTTTCAATCGATGCGTAAGCGTTGTGACTGTGGATCGACTCGAAATTCTCCGCGTTGACAGAAAACCAGTCGATTCGTTTGTCGCTCTGAATCTTGTATGCGACATTGCGGACGATGTCCTCGACAAAAACGGCATTGTCATAGGCATGCTCGGTGACATACTTTTCGTCCTCCCGCTTGAGATGCGAAAACACCTCCGATGAAGCGGATTTCTCCACCAGTGTGATCAGTTCCTCGAGCCAGACAAACTCATTAGTCAATACGCTCAGTGCAACTACAGATCTTTGATTGTGCGCTCCGCGATCCGATATCTGCTTTGAACAGGGACATACCGCCATCACCGGGACCCTGAGCGTCAATATCGACCGGGATTCCTCACCTGAACGCGATGAAGCGGCTATCGTGCAGCTGTAGCTCATCAGTCCTTCGGCACCCGACACAGGCGCTGATTTCGATATGAAGTAAGGGAAAGTCATCTCAAGATGGACCGTATGGGCCGAGAATCGATCTCGCGCATAATCGAGCATCTCGTCAATATGTCTCAAATCGATCTCACCGCGGAAATGATTCACAACTTCCACAAAACGGGACATGTGAGTCCCTTTGAGCTCCCGAGGCAGATCAACGTAGAAATTGATCTCGGCAGTCGTATGCTGCAGCTCGTTCTTCTGGTCTCGCAACACAAGGGGATATACCAGCTTCTTGATTCCGACACGGTCAATGTCGATGTTCCTGTGATCGGGCGTATGTCGAATATCGGTCATGTTGTACCTCGACGGGCGTCACTGTGATTGTTCATTGCCCATATTACCGAGCTACAGGCTCAGTGATAAGAAAGGTAATGACTGTGAGGTCAGGATGCAACCGCTATGACACCTTTTGCGGTTGACACCACGCGAATTTGCCGTAATATGTGGGTCTGAAACTGAACTTTGCACCGTGGAGAATCTATCATGAGACTACCTTTAGCTGTTATCTTTGTTTTTGTGCTGCTCATATCCGCTCCCGCAGGCAATCTGCTCGCTGAGGAAGTGCTGTACGCCCGGTTTCCGGCGCTGTCCCCCGACGGGAGAACTGTAGCATTCTCATACCACGGGGATATCTGGACTGTCGCCTCCTCTGGTGGAGTGGCGAGCAGGCTTACCGCTCACGAGGCCGACGACATGATCCCTCATTTTTCCCCGGATGGCAGGCAAATTCTGTTTTCGTCGAGAAGGAACAACAACTACGACATCTTCATAATGCCGGTTGAGGGTGGCAAGCCGAAGCAACTGACCTTGAACTCAGCATTTGATGTTGGTACAGGGTGGTTCCCTGCTGGCGACAGCGTCCTCTTTACGTCCAAAAGAGAAGGATGGCGGGACATATTCAAGGTTTCGACTAACGGTGGAATGCCAATCAAACTGACGGGATATCCGAAGGAGCAGGAATACAACGGGCATCTGTCTCCCGATGGGAGGTATCTGCTCTATAATACAGGTTCAGGGGCATCCAGGTGGTGGAGGCGAGACTTAAGATCGTCTCGTAACGCCGAGATATTTCTACAGGATCGCTCAAAAGAAGAGTTTACATCGACCCGTTTGACCGATTACGCGAATCACGATGTCTGGCCTGTCCTCAACTCCGAGAAAAGCGAGGTCTACTTCGTATCATGTCGCGGAGACTGGGCACAGATATTCAAAGTGCCTGTTACCGGTGGAGATCCGATTCAGTTGACTGAATTCACCGACGACGGCGTCCAATGGCTGAATTCCAATCCGCAGGGTACGATTCTGGTGTTTGAGCAGGGTTTTCGAATATGGCTCTTAGATCCGTCGAACGGTGTGCCGAAGGAAGTGCCCATCACGATCAGAGCCGACGAACGTGCAAACCTGATTGAGAAGAGAACTTTCGACGGCAATGTCGAATGGTACTCGCTGTCGCCAGATGAGAAGAAGATCGCAGCAGTGATCCATGGCGAAGTATTCGTGCTGCCGGCGGAAGATCCCGAGGAAGGCATAAGGATCACGCATACGAGTGCGAGAGAGAGATTTGTAGTCTGGGGTAGCGACTCTAAGACCGTTTACTACTCATCCGATCGCACCGGCAATTACGATATCTTCTCTGCGGATGTGATGACAGGTGCGGAAACAAACCTTACGAATTCGGATGAGAACGAAGCCAAGCCGGTAGTATCGCCGGATGGGAAATATCTCGCCTATTACAGGGGGCTCGACAAGATAATTCGCTACGATCTCGATACTGAATCCGAATCCGTCTGGATCGAGGGGACCTTCTTCGATCTCGGCGTCGAGCCGACATCGGAGTACGGATGGTCGCACGACTCGAAATGGTTAGTATTCACGATGGCAGGCTCAACATATGAGACGGACATCTTTGTTGCAGACCTCGATGGAACGACACACAACATCTCGAAATTCGCCGAATGGAACTTCCGGCCCCGTTTTTCATCAGACGGCAAGCAAGTCTACTTCACTTCCACGATCAACGATAGTTATGATACCTACAAGATTGACCTCGTTCGCAAGCCCGTCGAGTTCTTCGAATCATCATTTGACAGCCTCTTCTTAGAAAAAGAGGAAGAAAGGAAGGACGATGACAGCGAAGAAGAGAAATCCAAGGAGATTGAGGATGTTGTTATCGACTTCGAACGCATCGAGATACGTCGCAGCAAAGCATATCCACTTGCTTCGTCGAGCAGTTATCCTGTATTGACCCCGGGCGGAAAGAAATACATTTTCGTTGCCTCCCTCATGGGAAAGCCGGAGTTGTGGTCTGTTAGTGCCGAGGGTGATGCCGATCTCAAGCAGCTCACTCATTCCGGGAAGAACAAGTCTTATGTAACCGTTACATCCGACTCGAAGAGTGTCTTTTTCCTTGAAGGCGGCAAAGTTAAGAAATGCGGTATAGACGGCAGCGATGCCGAGACCCTGTCCTTCAAAGCCAGGATGGAAATAGACCATCTGTCGAACAACCGGCAGAAATTCAACGAATCGTGGGCAATGCTCAATGAGTATTTCTATGATCCCAAATTTCATGGGGCCGATTGGGAAGCGACCAGACGTAAATATGAGCCTGCAGTCGATCACGTAAGAACAGATCGTGATTTCCGTGATCTGTTACTCGAACTCATGGGTGAACTGCGTGCTTCGCATCTAAATGCCTACTCAAACGAACCGGGTCCGAGCAAGAACATAGAGACCGGGCGGACAGGCATAGTCATAGATTACCACACTCTTGACCTCGATGGCATGTTCAGGATCAGTCATGTCGTGCCCGAATCACCCGCTGCTACTGCGGGAATCAAACCTGGGGAGTACATCCGCAGCATCGCCGGCGTGCCTTTGTCCCGCGAGACAAATATCAACCGATTGCTTGCAGGAACCGAGGGGCTTCGTCTCGTAATGACAACGAGTTATAGGCCCGATGGCAAAGGTGAAGATATCAAGCTCAAGCCCGTTTCCAACAGTGAGATTCGCAATCTGGAGTACAAGGACTGGGTTAAAGGCCGCAGACACGTGGTCGATTCGCTATCTGGTGGTAAACTCGCGTATATCCACATCCCGAGAATGGCGGGAGATCGCCTCGAGATTTTCAAGCAGGAGCTGGTCTCGATCGCGGAGCCAAAGGATGGTCTGATTATCGATGTCCGCGATAACGGCGGCGGTAATATCGCTGTCCACCTTCTCGGCATCCTTGTCAAGACTCCATACTTCCTGCGGAATTTCCGTGGTTTCCCGACAACATCCGAGAACAAGATGAGATCGAACGCGCTCGAGAAGCCGATGGCGCTGCTGATCAACAATTACTCCGCCTCCAATTCAGAGATATTCGCCGAGGGATTCAGGAAACTGAAGCTCGGTAAGATCATCGGTGAACCGACGAGCGGTGCCGTCATCGGAACATCGTCATACACATTGATTGATGGAAGCCGCATTAGGAGACCTTCCTGGGGCGCATTTACAGCTGAGATGGAGGATACTGATCTGAAATCGCGCCAGCCTGACATCCTTGTGGAGAATCTGCCGGACGACTTTATGAATGGGCGCGACCCACAGCTCGTGCGCGCTGTGGAGGAGTTGATGAGCGAACTCCTATAGCTAAGTAATCGGGCTGGCCCGGAATGCACTCACGGGTAGTCCGGTTCAGCTCGCGCACCCTCTTTTGTGGGGGCACATTATGAAAATCGGTCGCATAAGAAAACGCCGGGCTTGAAAGCCCGGCGTTTGAGATACTGTTTGTGCAATTCTATTCGCCAGGATCGTCACTCAACCTGTCGCTGTGAAACTTCAACATCTCTTCAATGCGTTCAATGTTGAAAGCATTGTGGGTGCCGGGGAAACCAGGGTACCCAGAGTACGAGCTACTCTGGTACTGAAACCCGAGTTGATCAAGAGCACTCATTAATGACTGTGCCTGGGCGGCGCCTGCATATTGATCGGCATCGCTGTAATCGATATAAAGTTGGGTTGAATCCAGATGATCGTACATGCCGGATGTTAGAGAATCTAACATTGTGGAAGTAATATCGTGTGCCAGCCATCTGTTGAGTATTGAGTGCACAGTGTTGCCATTGTGGTCAAATGGTAGATCGACCTGGTATCTCTCGATGAGGGTTTTATCATTGGTACTCAGCGAGTCATGTTGCGAAAACGCCGCAGCCATCGAATACACCAGGTTGCTGAATGGCTTGGCGTATGCGGTGTCGAGGTGATTGTAGTAGCCCTCCTCGTCACCCTTTCTTATTCCGTTCTCCGCGAACACTTCGTCAACAATTGCCGGGAACATATCTTCGAACGATGTGAACCCGTTCAGAATCGAAACCGAACTGAATATATCCGGATGTTTCATTGCAATCCTGAGAGCTCCGTAGCCGCCCATTCCGATGCCGCCTATTGCTCTGGAAGCCCGGTTGTCTATGACACTGAACGGACGTCCCGGCCACGCGTCGACCTCGATGAAAAAGAGCAAATCGTCCCAGATCATCTTCTCGAAATTGCCTGGCTCAAGCCTTGCCGCTTGATCCGGATTCCACATCATCCAGCCGTCAGTGTAGAATGAGCCGAGCCCCTTAGCGGAAGCGTCGGGCATTACAATAAGCATAGGCTTGATCTCCCC
>DAOVLC010000349.1 GCA_030631455.1 Candidatus Zixiibacteriota bacterium | reverse complement strand
TCGCGATATGTCAGCGCCAACACCATGTGCCCGGAATCGTAACCGGGAAACTCCTTCAAACCTTCCAGACAGGCGGACTCTGCCTCATCATACCGACCATCGAGCCGTAACAGATCTGCCATCCGAGCAAATGTCTGTGGCATTCCCTCCTTCAGGGCCTCACTGAGGTCCTTCTCGGACGGTCTCAAAATCCTAACTCTCGGCATCCATGCCCCTCAAATCAACTAACACAATAACTCAGCACCCGCCACCTGTCAATAATAAAGTTCCGACGGTATCTCATATGCGTCGCGTGATTTTGCTGGTGGATCTGCCGGGCAGCAGGCGAATCCTCACTACTCTGCCACCCCACGAAACGACCTCACTCGCGCCGACTATCTCAGATATCCTGTAATCGGCTCCTTTGACCAGCACATCCGGCATGAGCTTCTTGATTGTTTGGAGTGGCGTATCGTGTCCGAATTGTATGACATAATCCACCGGTCGCAGGCCCGCAACAAGTCTGGCACGATCCCTGTACGGCGTAACCGGCCTCGATTCGCCCTTGAGTCGTCTGACCGAGGCATCCGAGTTTATCGCCACAATAAGCACATCGCCAAGTCCTTTCGCTTTCTCGAAAAGGCTAAGGTGACCTGCATGGAGAATGTCGAAGACTCCGTTGGTAAAAACGACCTTCTTCCGCCTCCTCCTGAGCCGTTTGCGTATCTCTAGCATCTCCATTTGAGTGACGATCCTCTTCATCGATGTTGCTCGAAGTATGAGTTCAAAACACACCTCAACTGATCGCCGGTAACCTGCGCAGTGCCGATCTCTCCTACCACAACACCGGCCGCCTGATTCGCAATATAGGCAGCTTCGAAGGGGGATGCTCCACCGGCTGCAGCCGCCGTAAACGATGAGATCACCGTGTCACCGGCGCCGGTAACATCGAATACCTCTTGCGCAACTGTCGGAAGAAGGTACTCGGAGCCGTTCTTGAGAAACAGCGCCATTCCGTCCTTCCCGCGGGTAATCAGTATCGATTCAAGCTCCAGTTGTGAAAGCAGGCCCTTGCCGACCTCGAATAGCGTCTCCTCATCGCGAATCTTCATACCGTATGCGAAACCGGCCTCGTAGTGATTCGGCGTTATCACGGAAACTTTCCGATACGATTTGAAGTGAACATCTTTTGGGTCAACCGAAATGAACACTCCATTCTCTCGACAAAGCTCGATAACCTCTTTCAGCAGACTGCCGGTGATCACTCCCTTACCGTAGTCAGATATTATCAGCGCCGAAATCGCGTCGATTCGTTCCCGCAATTTGGCGAGCAGACTTTCCTGGATATCCTCATCAATCTCGTTGCTATCTTCTCGATCTGCTCGTACAACCTGCTGGTTGTTCGCGACAATCCTTGTCTTAACAGTCGTGGGTCTGTACTGCACAGTTTCAACACCTTGACCACCCACTCCGAGAATCGAGAAGAGCTTAGACAGCTTTCTTCCCGGGGCATCGTCACCAATTACACCCATTACAAACGGCTCGCAGCCGAGTTTCTTCAGATTGAGCGCCACGTTTGCGGCTCCGCCGAGCAAATGGGTCTCATCCCGCACTCTAACGACCGGCACCGGAGCCTCCGGGGAAATCCGGTCGACCTCACCCCACAGGTAATGATCGAGCATAATGTCGCCAAGAACAGCGACTTTCCTGCCCCGCCAGTTATCGATGATCTCTTCGAAGCGACTAATATCTGGAAGCATCTCTCCCGGCAAAATCAGTCATCCTTTCAAATCATTAGTCAGATAGCACAGTTTAACGCCTTTTGCCTTGACATCGCATGCCATAATATCCAAATTGGGTGAAAACTCCAAGGAGGTTTTTCGATGAATACACCACGAGGACAGAAAATACAGGTTCAGCTCGGAGATTCAATCCCTGACGAGGTCTATTCGAACGTTCCGATAATAAACTTCACTCCGACTGAATTCATCATCGACTACGCTCGATTCTCCCCGGGAATGACCAAAGCAAAGATTCATGCTCGGATAATACTCAATCCGGCGACGGCCAAAGGTCTTCTCAAGACCCTTGAGATGGCTTTGAAGAACTACGAGGGTAAGTTCGGACAGATAAACATCATGGGACAGGAAGACAAGGTCATCGGATTTGGAGCGGGAACGAAAGAGCCGAACGACAACTAAGCCCGCCGCACTCTCAGCCGAAGGAAGGAACAGTTATGCCCGTTAAGACTATTGGTGAATTCACGTTCGTTCTGCATACACATCTACCGTACGTACTGTCTCACGGTCGCTGGCCCCACGGGACCGACTGGCTGGTAGAGGCAGCCTCCGAGTGCTATCTCCCGATCGCAAACATGTTGAATGATCTTGTATCGGAAGGTATCAAGCCACATATCACGATCAGTATTTCACCTGTTCTGTGCGAGCAACTGGCACACCAGAGTTTCAGAGACGAATTCCACGATTATCTCGAGACCAAGATACAGGCTGCAATCAAAGACAAAGAAACATTCTCGAAACACGGCAAGAAATCGATGGCTGCTCTCGCCGAGAGATGGCAGCATTTCTACACAAACACTAAGATTAACTTCGAAGAACGCTACAATTATGATCTCATTGGCGAGTTCAGGCGGCTCCAGGATGAGGGATACATCGAGATCATGACCTGCGGCGCCACTCACGGTTACATGCCGCTTCTATCTCATGATACTACGATACAGGCGCAGGTCAAACAGGCCGTTCAGTCATACGAGAATCACTTCGGGCGCAAGCCCAGGGGAATCTGGCTGCCGGAATGTGCCTACCGTCCTCGCTACAAATGGTCTCCACCGGTCGGATCGGGCATCGGCAAAGACGCATACAGCCGGAAGGGTGTTGAGGAGTTTCTTTCCGAGAACGGTATCGAGTACTTCATAGTGGATGCTGCGCTCCTGAGAGGCGGAAAGGCGATCGGCGTTTACATCGACAGATTCGAGGCACTGCAGAAGCTCTGGGGACAGTTCGAGAAGGAGTACGAACCGCGCGGCGAAGTTGAAGACCGCTTCCCGCATGAGCCGTACCTCGTGTCGTCAGCAGTAGAGGGCAAGAAACCTGT
>DAOVLC010000260.1 GCA_030631455.1 Candidatus Zixiibacteriota bacterium | reverse complement strand
GCTGCCACCACATTTGATGTTGTTTGCTTCGGCCTCGCCCGGTGAGAATCCGAAATATGCCATCCCAGAGGGAGAGCTTTCCGATGACGATATTGTCGCTTATCTTGAGGAATACCTCGCCGACCTTGTGGCGGATGATAAGTTTTCCGGTGCGGTACTCCTTGCCCGCGATGGTAAGCCGATTTTTGCGCAAGCCCATGGTCTGGCCAGCAAACGGTGGAATGTTCCGAATAAGATCGACACCAAATTCAATCTCGGATCGATGAACAAAATGTTCACCGGTGTGGCGGTGGCTCAGCTGGTTGAGCAGGGAAAACTATCATTTGATGATCTTGTCGGGAAGTATTTACCCGACTGTCCGAATCGGGAGATCGCGGAAAATGTGACGATTCATCACCTGCTGACTCACACCTCCGGGATGCAGGATTATTGGGAAGAACTCTTCGATGCGCACTGGTGGGAGATCAAGACGGTCGACCAACTGGCGGCACTGATCTACGATGATTCGCTATTGTGTGAACCGGGGGCGGAATTCCATTACAGCAATTCCGGGCCTGTTGTCCTGGGTCAGATCATCGAAAAAGTCAGCGGCCAGGATTATTACGAATATATTCGTGAGCATATCTGCGAGCCGGCGGGAATGATCAATACAGATTGTTACGAGGTAGATACGCCGACCCCGAACCTGGCGATCGGGTATACGAGGGAATCGTACACCGAAGAAGAGCCTCGTCCGGACCATTGGCGAAATAACCTGTTTATGCACGCCTCAAAAGGTGGTCCGGCCGGCGGCGGATACTCGACTGTCGAAGACTTGCTTCGATTCGACGTTGCCCTGCACTCCGGGAAACTGCTGAGCAAAGAGTTTGCCGACATTGTGACAACGGGCAAGGTGCAAATGGGCGGTCCTGAGATGATGTATGGCTATCTATTTGGCGACGAAACGGCTGACGGAATCCGCGTCGTTGGTCACAACGGAGGCGCGCCGGGGATCAACGCCGAATTGAATATGTATGTAGATCTGGGGTATACGGTGGCGGTGATGTCGAACTACGATATGGCAGCAAGCACGGTCGCTCACAAGATCGATGAGCTTTTGCGACAGCGGTGAGCGGCAAATTCGAGTCAGAGGCATCTATTTCAAATAAGGTTGTCTCTGACAGCAATGCTAACTGTTTAGGCCGATGTCTTCCATGGTCCAGCTACAAATTGACCGCTCTGTGGATGAGATCTGCCTATCGGAGACGGCGTAGTGAAGCAGCAATGGTTGCGTCATAGTCTGCCAAGACGAGATACCAGGGGAAGGCGAATCAATCTTACGAATTCCCAGAAGTCCTTCCTTTATCATCTTCCTCTTTCCAGAGCAAAATAAATGACCACTGCGGAAATAACGGAAAAGGTGGGTGTCGATCAATCTACGGTGACAGCTATTTGCGTGTTAGCAAGGCTACATTGGCCACGTGTGGACCATGTTTACCCGGGATCTCGACCGTGCTTAAGTCGAGGATGCCGAAAAACGGCCCGAATAATTCCCGTAGCTCTTTTTCGGAAGAGAAGTACAATGTTGTTCCAAGTGGTGTGTCACGTAGTTTGCCTGCTCCACCGAACGAGAGGTCATTCTCACTGAAGCAAACAGACAAGCACTTACCATTCGGGCACAACATACTGTGAACGTTTCGAACATACTGCGGTCGATCCTTCGGAAAGATGTGATGAAGAACTTCCCAGTCTATGGCAAGGTCAAAACTACCATGATATCCACTCACGTCACCGAGCAGATCACATACGGCAAAGTGACAGGATACGGCAGCTTGGGCTGCCAGCTTTTCGGCGTGCCCGACAGCTTCCTTGCTAATGTCAATGCCGGTTACTTCAAAGCCCTGCTGAGTCAGCCAGACTGCATAATTGCCCGCTCCACATCCCAGATCCACAACTTTACACGGCTCAATCAATCCGGTCTTGATAGCTTCGATCAGCAGCAGCGGCGGCTCTGACAGGTTCCAGGGAATGTTCTCGAGGGGAACGTCCCTATAGATATGCTCCATCTGTTCACGAAGGTTCATGTCAACTCAGTCCTCTAACCTGGTAGCAACATAACATGTCTCACTCGTGAAAGCAACATCTGACCATCCCAGTCTTCTTCGCCGTGTAATAGAGCCATTACTCAAAGGTAAGGCCATTCATTCAATACGTTCGGGCTACGAACGATATGGCGATTTATCTGACGGAGATTGCGGAGATGGCAAATGTTTACTATTATTCCGGTGCGGATGTCGAAGGTACCGGGCTTTCGTCCTGCTGCAACTTGGAAAGACAACGCGGAGAGGAGCAATGAATCTGTCATTTAGAGAGGACTACTGGGGTTTTCCGGAGTTGAAGAAGGAGTTCATTAGCTTCTTGATCCAGATTCACGGACTTGACTTGTCCTTTTGGGATGAGATGGGTTTTTGGGATCGGAAATACAGGCCATTCTCGTATTTTGATGGTGATTCACCAATCTCCAGCGTTTGTATATATTCTATGGATATGACAATCCGGGGTCAAAAGCGGCTTGTCGCCCAAGTCTCAGCAGTCGGAACTCTTCCCGAGTATCGCAGGAGAGGCTTGAATCTCGAATTGACTCAGAAGGCGATGGACTGGGCACGAGTCAATCATGACTTCTTCTTCCTGTTCGCCGACGAGGGGGCGTTCCCATTTTATAAGAAGTGTGGCTTTCGCCAGGTAGGTGAGTATAAGGCATCTGTCTCGGTATCTGGGGGAATTGCTCGGCCCAGTGCCGACAAGTTGGATATTCGAAGAAAAGATCATGTCGAGTTGATATACCGGTTAGCCAATAATAGAGAGCCTGTATCTGATGTCTTGGGTGTATCGAACAAGAGACTGTTTATGTTTTGGTGTTTATATTTTCTCGCGGATCATATCTACTACATCGCAGAATTAGATATCTTGATTCTGTATAAGCGTGATAACGAGCTGGTAACAGTATTCGATATCGTGGGAAAGAGTGTTCCTGCTTTCTCTGAAGTGTACTCCTACATTTGCGCCGAGAGCGACGAAACCGTTGAGTTTCTCTTCATGGTAGACAAACTGAAGCTGGGGAGTTTTGACCAGGTCAGGGTCGAAGACAACGGCACTCATCTTCTGGGCGATTTCCTTCTGGAAAGCAGTAAGTTCATCTTTCCATACACAGCTCACGCTTAGTGGCACAATAAAGAACAAAGGCATCCGTCTCCTGTTGCCACGTACCACTTTTGTCACCGATATTCAAGGCTCTGCGTGGGGTTCAGGTATCCTGCCTGACCATATTGTTGGACCTTCTATCCAAGACCTGCTCGACGGGACCGATCCGGTTCTCGATTCTGCGGTCTCTCTTATCTGTGTCCGCCGACAGGATGATGCGGGGTAGCGGCGTTTCGCTGGTCAGCCAATGTTTCATTTCTCTATTAACCATTTGTCGTGAGCACTGGCAGTGGCTGGTTCTGCGACCTCTTTCCACACCTTCTTGATCACGTCAACGGCGAAGGCGGTTTCATCTTCCGTACCTGAACTGATGCGGATGCCGTTGGCAACGCCGAATGTTTTGACCGGCCTTACAACAAGACCGTTGTCGAGACAGCGGTCGAAGAACCGCTCGGCATGTTCTTCAGACGGCAGCAACATCAACACGAAATTAGTTACCGAGTTGATGTGCGGAATGCTCAGATCATTAAGGCAGGTTGTGAGCTGGGCCAGCGATCGGCGATTGCAGTCGAGGGTCATGTTCAGAAACTCGTCATCGTCCAATGCCGCCACAGCTGCAACCTGAGCTAATCGGTTCGGTTCGAACGGAAGCTTCACTTTGTACAGTGCACTGATAAGACGTTCCGGTCCGACCGCGAAGCCGATCCGCAACCCGGCGAGCCCGTACACCTTGGAAAACGAGCGGGCGACTATGAGGTTCTCGTGGTGATAGTGCAGGCCATCCAGGTGGCCATCGTGTTCGGC
>DAOVLC010000011.1 GCA_030631455.1 Candidatus Zixiibacteriota bacterium | reverse complement strand
GATATTCTTGAAGCCATGACCCAGATAGCACGAGAGAAGAACCTCGATCTTCAATATGTGGTGGAAACGCTGGAGTCATCGCTTCTATCGGCTGCAAAAAAGAAATTCGCCAATGCTGATAACATCTTCGTCAAGATCGACCCACAAACGGGCGACATAAACATTCACGCGCTGAAGACCGTTGTTACCAACGTCACCGACGCGAACCTCGAAATCAGCCTGGTGGAGGCGAAGGAGATCGACGATGCGGCCGAGGAGGGTGACGAGGTCGAAGTCTATATCGCTTTTGAGGAGTTCGGAAGAAATGCTATCGCTACGGCTAAGCAGCTAATGATTCAGAAGGTGCGCGAAGCTGAGCGCGAGATGGTATTCGAGGAGTATAGCAAGAAAATCGGTAGCCTTGTGACCGGGAGCGTGCAGCAGATCGACAAGGGCGATCTGATCGTCAACCTGGGTCGTGCAGAAGCTCTACTGCCTTCAGATCAACAGATCCCGCGAGAAAAATATCGTCAGGGCGAGCGAGTGCGAGCATTTATCGCGGATGTCAAGAAGAACCAACGCGGGCCTCAGATTATTCTGTCTCGTTCACACGACGGCCTGATTATCAAACTGTTCGAGCTCGAGGTGCCGGAGATTTTCGAGAAAATCATAGAAATCAAGGTTATAGCGAGGGAACCGGGAGAGAGAGCCAAGATTGCTGTCTCATCGGCCGACGAGAGAGTTGACCCGGTCGGGGCCTGCGTCGGAATCAAGGGCGTCAGAGTGCAGAGTATTGTCCGCGAGTTGTCCAATGAGCGAATCGACATCATTCAGTGGCACCCTGATCCGGAGATATTGATGGCAAGGGCGCTGTCGCCGGCAACGGTCGTCAAGATCGAATCTTTTCCGGAGGATCAATCGATGACCGTAGTGGTTGAAGACGAGAAGCTCTCTCTTGCGATCGGACGCCAGGGTCAAAACGCACGCCTGGCTTCAAGATTGACCGGATGGAGAATCAATATCCTCAGTGAGTCTGAACACTCGGAGATGAAGCGCAAGGAAGTGGAATCGAAAGTGGCCATCTCCAAGCTGCCAGGTCTCTCTGAAAAGCTAACGACCAAGTTTCTCGAAGAAGACATCCTGTATGTCCAGGACCTCGCGGCAGCATCAGAGGATGATCTTATGACGATTCCGGGAATCGGCCCTAAACGAGCGGAGTCGCTTGTCGAGTCGGCTCGCCAGTACCTTGCCGATCTGCAGTACCGGCAGGAACTCGAGAAACAACAGGCTGCCGAGCAGGAAGAGATTGAGATTGATGAGGAATTAGAAAACGAAGAGGCTGACACTGACGAATTAAGCGATGAGATAGTCGATGAAGACGCTAAGTCCGCGACCGAGGAAGCAACCGAGAAGCCGGATGACGAATCCGATGAAGAGGTGGAGGCCGAGCAATCGGAATCTGTCGAAGAGGTATCGGAAGAGCCGTCAGAGGAGTCTGAGAAGGAGCCCGTAGAGGACACGGAGGAGCAGTCCTCAATATAGAGGGAAGTTGTGGCGTTGCCGCGCTTTCCGGATTGCTGTAGGCCAGCCGAAAATCGGAAGGAGGTGCCGATGGCAAAGAAAAGATTATACCTGGTAGCGAGAGAGTACAATATTACATCAGACGCCATCGTGAAGATGTGTCATGATCTCGGCTACCCCGTCAAGAATCATATGAGCACTGCCGACGACGAAATGCTGACCGCTATCGACATGAGGTTCAAGAAAGAACGCGAGACGATAAAGCGAGAGATCGAAACCAAGAGAATGAAAGCGATCTCAAGAGAGAAAGAAAGGCTATTAGCACAAAAGAAAGAAAAACAATTAGAGCAAGAGAAGGATAAGGAAAAGGGGCGGGGGGCACGGGATGATGAACTCGAACGGTATGACGAAGCAGCCCCGAAGACTGGAATCGAGAAGATAAAGGCAAAAGACAACAAGCCTGTGAGCAAGCCTCCCGGCGATCGCAGAAGACGGCACAAGAAGGACAAAAGACGAGGGAAGTTCAAGCGGAAAGTCATCGATCAGAAGGAAGTCGCCAGCAGTGTCAGGAAGACACTTGCCGGGATGGATGGTAAGCGCCTCAAGAAATACAAGCGTCGTACCAAGGGTCCCGGAGGAGTCGGGGAAGAAATCACCAATGTTCTGCAGGTGATCGAGTTCATGTCAATTGCGGAACTCGCCTCCGAAATCGGAATCAGACCCACCGAGCTAATCGCCAAGTGTATAGGTCTTGGTATGATGGCGACCATCAATCAGCGTCTCGATATCGAGACCATTCAGACTCTCGCGCTCGAATATGGTTACGAGATCGAGGAGGTGCAGGATATCGGTATCGAGGAAGCCGAAGATGAACATGAAGAGGAAGAGGCCATCGGCGAACCTCGCCCTCCCGTCATCACTATTATGGGGCATGTCGATCATGGCAAGACCTCTTTGCTCGACTTCATACGGCATTCCAATATTATAGCGGGAGAGTCGGGACTAATAACGCAGCATATCGGAGCCTACCAGGTCGAACTCCCGAGTGGAAAACTGACGTTTCTCGACACACCTGGTCACGCGGCATTCACAGCTATGAGAGCTCGTGGGGCACAGGTGACCGATATTGTAGTACTTGTAGTCGCGGCGAATGATGCGGTTCAGCAACAGACTGTGGAGGCGATAGACCATGCTCGTGCAGCCGGCGTTCCGATCATAGTCGCAATCAATAAGATGGATCTTCCTGACTCAAACGCCGAGACTGTGCGGCAGCAGCTCGCCCAGCATAATCTGCTGGCGGAGGACTGGGGCGGCAAGACGATTACCGTAGAAATATCTGCCAAGACAGGGGCAAATGTAGACAAGCTCCTGGAGATGATCTTGCTGCAGGCTGAGATAATGGAATTGAGGGCCAATCATGATGCGAAGGCCAAGGGCATTGTGATTGAAGCGAAAGTGGAGAGAGGCAAAGGAGTAGTTTGCTCGCTTTTAGTCCAGAGCGGTTCATTGAAGCTCACCGATCCGGTTGTCATCGGAAACAACTACGCGAAAGTAAGGACCATAGTTGACGATAGAGATAGATCTTTAACCGAAGTCGGTCCCGGCTTACCCGCACAGATCACCGGTCTCTCGGGCATGCCGCAGGCTGGTGACAGGTTTTTTGTCACTGCCGACGAGAGTCAGGCGCGTACCATCGCAGGCAAACGCCAGAGGATAAAGCGCGAACAGGATTTTCGTCACCTCAAGAGAGTTGCTCTCTCGAATGTGTATGACCAGATACGAGAGGGCCAGATTAGCGAACTCAACCTCATTATCAAAGGCGATGTTGACGGTTCTGCCGAAGTACTGTGCGATACGCTCGAAAAGCTTTCCAATGACGAAGTGCGTGTTGTGATCATACACAGGGGCGTGGGTGCGGTCAATGAGAACGATGTTCTTCTTGCGGCAGCCTCCCATGCAATAATTATCGGCTTCCACGTGAGACCGGACGCACATGCACGTGCTGTCGCGGCTCGAGAGAAGGTCGATATCAGGCTATATACGATTATTTACGAGGTCGAATCCGAAGTGCGTAAGGCTCTTGAAGGTCTCCTGTCACCGGAGGAAACCGAAGAGGTAAAAGGAACAGCTGAGGTAAGGAATCTGTTCAAGATACCCAAGCAGGGCGTGGTAGCAGGGTGCTATGTTCAGTCAGGGACGATATCCAAATCGGATCGGATACGCGTCGTACGCGACGGGACCGGAGTATACGACGGCCTGATAGGGTCACTCAGGAGATTCAAGGACGACGTTCGAGAGGTCGCGAGTGGATTCGAATGCGGAATCAACGTCGAGAACTTCGCCGATGTGAAAGTCGGTGATGTCCTCGAAACATACGTAGTGATTCAGGTGGCGCGCAAGTTGCAGCCATGACCATTGGCCTCTTGAGCATCAAGACCTATCTTCCCGCAGCGCACTCTTTGAAGGACAAGAGGAGAATTCTTCGTAAGGTCATAGACGGTATCAAGCACCGACATAATGTGTCAATCGCGGAAGTGGGCGAAAACGACGTGTGGCAGCGTGCCGACATCGCGGTATGCATGGTCGCAAATGAATCCGCATTTGTTGACTCTGCACTTTCGAAGATTCTGAATGAGATCGAAAGGAATCTCGAAGGGGAAATCACGAGCTACTCGATTGATTTAAGTCGATGAGAGAATTCAAGAGACAGGACAGGCTCAGGGATCAGATCAAGAGAGAGATCGCGGATATACTGGGCCGTACTATTAAGAATCCGAGACTCGGTTTCGTGACCATCACCGACGTGGAGTTGAGCAAAGATCTCAAGTATGCCAAGGTGTACTACTCCGCGATGGGAAGCGGAATTGAAAAAGCCGATTCGGCACGCGCCCTCGACCGAACGAAGGGCGTCGTAAAGTCGGAACTGGCAAAGAGGCTCAGAATCAGGCAAGTTCCACAGATCTCTTATCACGTCGACAAATCTCTCGACTATGGAGAGAAGATCGATTCCCTTCTGGATCAGATCAAGAAAGAAAAAGATGCAGATGAATGATAGGGTAATCGACACGATAATTGAGTCGTTTGAGAATGCTACGAATGTCTTCGTGGCAGCTCACGAGGATCCGGACGGTGATTCGCTCGGAAGCCAGCTTGTCATGTACGACTTCTTCAGGTCCCTCGGCAAGAATGTTGCGATCCGCAATCAAGGGAGAATACCGACAAGGTATGCCAACATTAACGGCATAGAGAATGTCAGGACAGATTCTTCAGGCCTGGATTTCGTCCCCGATTTGGCTCTGATACTCGAATCCACCACCCTCGAGCGTGTCGGCAAAGTCAAGGATTTGATTCCGTCCGGTTGCCGGATCATAAATATCGACCATCACCCGGGCAACAGCCTGTATGGAGACATTAATCTTGTCAACGAGGGGGCATCCTCTGTGGCTGAAGTCATTCATGGAATTCTCAAACAGGCCGGATTTGTGTTTACTAGGCAAGCCGCCGAGTGGCTTTACACAGGTATCCTGACCGATACCGGTCGTTTCCATTTCTCCTCGACCACACCCGAATCACTCAGAATCTGTGCGGAGATGATAGAGGCCGGTGTCGATCCGAGAGTTATGACCGACAGGATCTACTTCTCGAAATCGCAGCAGCAGATGCAGGTTATAGGCGAAGTCATTAGCAGCGCTGAGGTGGTATTGGACGGCAGGCTGTGTGCCCTTACTTTGTCGAAAGAGATGCTGGAGCAGAGAGGGCTCGATTTCGCCGACTTCGAGGGTATAGTCGACTACTCGATGTACTTGAGCAGTGTGACGATCGGCGCTCTCTTCAAGAGCGTATCTGATGATGCAACGAAAGTATCTTTGAGATCGCGCTCTGTTTTCGATGTGTCGGAAATTGCCAGACGGTTCGGCGGTGGGGGGCATACGAACGCCGCAGGAGCGATGATCAAGTTGCCGATCGAGAGTGCAAAGAAGACTCTGTACCGAATAGCCGAGGAGATGCTCGATCACGATGAGAAATGATGGCGCTATCCTCGTCAACAAGCATCAAGGCATTACCTCGTTCGACGTGATCTCCAGTCTAAGAAGAATTCTTCGGATAAGGCGAATCGGTCACTGCGGAACACTCGATCCGCTTGCGCACGGGCTGGTAGTCGTCTGCCTTGGGCGCGCCACCAAACTTGTGCAGTTTCTGACGCACGAGGACAAACGGTACGAAGCGGATATCATGCTCGGTAGGACTACAATGACGTACGACCGTTACGGAGTTGTCACTGGCGAGTCGGCCGTTAACGCCATATCGGCGGGAGAAGTCGGGACGGCGCTTGAATCCTTCACGGGGGATATACAACAGACTGTGCCTCCGCACTCAGCCGCTAAGTACCATGGGCGACCTCGGTATGAGTATGCCAGGAACGGAGTCGATATTCCAGCGAAGAATCGGGATGTTACGATTCATAAGATTCGCTTGATCGAATTCGCCTCTCCTCATATTAAGATCGACGTGACCTGCTCGAAAGGGACGTACATAAGATCGATAGCTCACGAGCTTGGGCGGAAACTTGGTTGCGGTGCGCATCTATTCTCTCTCACCAGACTTCGTGTGGGACGCTACAAACTGGAAGACGCTCTCACGTTGAATCAGATTGCCGCTCGTGAGAATCTCAACAGGCTTAGTGAACGAATAATCGATCTACCGGGGTTACTCGAATTTCCCTTTCTGACTATCGCGGAAGCGAAGAAGACCGATATCGCAAATGGTGTCGACATATTTGCCTGGGATATAGAGCGATACTCGAGCGGGTTTGGACGCGGGGAGAAGGTTTCGCTCGCCGATTCGGCAGGGCGACTGCTCGCTGTCGGCGAGGCGCTTCTTGCCAGCTCGGAACTCGACGCGAACAAAACAGGCAGCACACCTGTTTTTAAGTACATTAGAGTGATCTGAATGCGAACGATTGAACTCAACATCGACTCTCCGCCCGCTTTTCCGGAAGGGTCTGTTCTGACCCAGGGCACCTTTGATGGGATACATCTCGGTCATGTCCAATTGCTGCATGCGGTAATCGATCTGGCGAAAGATCACGGTGTGCCGTCGGTGTTGCTGACCTTTAAGCCGCACCCCGCGAAGGTGTTACGGCCGTCGAGGCAGGTCCCGCTGTTGACGATCGACGAGGAAAGAGAGAAAATTCTCGATGAAATTGGACTTGACTATCTGGCGATATTTTCGTTTAATACTAAGTTAGCCGTTTTGCAGGCGAAGGACTACGTCCGCCAGGTTCTCGTCGGCATATTCGGCGCAAGGTCGGTGGTTGTCGGGTACAACCACACTTTTGGTAGAAAGCGAGAAGGCGGTGAACGGCTTCTCGAGGAAATGAGACCTCAGTATGGTTACGATCTGCGAGTCGTCCCACCTGTGGTTTTCGAAGGTTTGCCTGTTCATTCGAGCAGGATAAGAGAGGATTTGTTTGACGGAAGGTTTGCCTCGGCTGTGCACATGCTGAATCGACCGTATCGAGTTTCCGGCACCGTTGTCAGAGGCCGCGGGGTCGGGAAGAAGCTCGGTTATCCGACCATCAATGTGCGCGCTCACGCCGACAAGCTGATTCCGAGACCTGGTGTGTACGCTGCGAAGGTCAAGGTAAGTAGCGACTGGCTTCCCGGGATGATGTACATCGGTGAAGACCGAAGCATTTTCGATCTTGAGGTGAGCATATTTGACTTTGATGGCGATCTTTATGACACCGGGGTCACGATAGACGTGTTCGACAGAACGAGAGACAGCGTGAGATTCGAGTCGGGCAATAAACTCGTGACACAGATCGCCGAAGATGAGAAAAGAATCAGAGACATTTTGTCAAGGATATAGGGAGTAATATGCCGTTAGCGAAAGAGAAGAAGGCCGAGATCGTAGATCATTTTCGCCTTCACGACAAAGACACTGGATCTCCGGAGGTTCAGATTGCGTTACTAACGCAGAGGATCAATGAACTTACATTGCACATGCAACACCACAAGAAGGACTACCATTCCCGCTACGGGCTTATCAAGCTGGTGGGTAAGAGAAGGAAGCTTCTTGACTACCTTAAGAGCAGCGATATTGAGGCCTATCGCGAGTTAATCAAACAGCTTGATCTGCGCCGCTAAGAGAAAATTCATACTCAGTGAAAAGGATATTATGATTGAGAAAGTAGAAATGGAGATAGGGGGCAGGACTCTATCTATTGAGACGGGGCGATTTGCGAAACAGGCTCATGGTGCGGTCGCCGTAAGATTCGCTGACACCATGATACTGGCCGCCGCATGTGCGGAGAAGGAAGCGAGAGAAGATCGAGGGTTTTTCCCGTTAACGGTTGATTACCGCGAGAAAACATCTGCCGCCGGCAAGATTCCGGGCGGGTTTTTCAAACGCGAAGGACGCCCTTCTGAGAAGGAGATTCTCTCGAGCCGTATCATCGACCGTCCGATTCGTCCCCTCTTTCCCGATGGGTTCAAATGCGAGACACAGGTTCTGATTACCGTTCTCTCCTCCGACCAGGAGAACGACTCCGATATTCTCGGCCTGATAGGTGCATCAGCAGCGCTGTCGATCTCAGATATTCCGTTCGATGAGACGATTGCGGGCGTGAGGGTTGGGCGCATTGCCGGCGAGTTCGTAATCAACCCGACATTGCAGCAACTCGAAGACTCGGACATGAACATTATCATGGCGGGAAGCGCCGATGCCGTAACTATGGTCGAAGGCGGGTGCAAGGAGATTTCGGAAGACGATCTTCTCGGAGCGTTGAGCTTCGGTTACGATGTGATAAAGAAGATCGTCGTGCTGATCGACGAGTTGAAGGCGCGCGCAGGCAAACCCAAACGCGAGATCGTGCCTCCCGAAGTTGACGAGGATTTCGTGTCCAAAGTCAACGACAGAGTCGCCTCGGTTATCCCGGAAATTAACTTTACCCCCGATAAGCACGAGCGGAGCAATGCCTTTGACGAACTCATCAGCAAGACAGTCGAGGAGCTCGAAGAGGAATACCCGGAGTGCAAGCGGAAAGTCGTGACGATTGTCGAGGAGATCGAAAAGGCCGACATGCGCAAGCGGATCATAGCAGATGGTAAACGCATGGACGGACGCGGTTTGACTGATGTCAGAGAGGTCACGTGCGAGACCGGAATTCTTCCTCGGACGCATGGATCGGCGCTCTTCACGCGCGGTCAGACACAGGCGCTCGCGACAGTTACTCTTGGCTCGAAAGCCGATGAGCAGCGGATCGACGATATCATGGGCGAGACAACCAAATCGCTGATGCTGCACTATAACTTCCCACCGTACTCGGTAGGTGAAGTACGCCCACAGAGGGGCCCCGGCCGTCGCGAAATCGGTCATGGTGCCCTGGCTGAAAGATCGGTCGAGAAGATACTCCCGACTGAAGATGCTTTTCCATATACCATAAGAATCGTATCGGACATTCTCGAATCGAATGGGTCGTCGTCGATGGCCACCGTGTGCGGATCGAGTCTTGCATTGATGGACGCGGGAGTTCCGGTCAAGTGCCCGATTGCCGGTATTGCGATGGGTTTGATAAAGGAAGGTGACAACGTCGCGGTGCTGACCGATATCCTCGGTCAGGAAGATCATTACGGCGATATGGATTTCAAGGTTACCGGTACGCGCGATGGTATATGCGCATTCCAGATGGACCTCAAGGTAACGGGAATCTCACTCGATATCATGCGTGCAGCTTTGCAGCAGGCACGGGACGCCCGTCTTCATATCCTTGAAGTAATGGATCGCACGATTGATAAGCCGAGAGCCGAACTGTCTTCGTATGCACCGAGAATCTTCATCATGAAGATCAAGCCGGACAAAATCGGTATGGTGATCGGACCGGGTGGTAAGATGATTCGTCAGATTATCGAAGAAACAGGCGCAAAGATCGATATCGAGGATGACGGCACCGTGTTTATATCAGCCGTGGATCAGTCCGCAGGGCAGAAGGCTCGCGAGACCATTGAGTCACTGATAGAGGAGCCGGAAATCGGCAAGGTGTATGAGGGCAAGGTCAAACGCATTGCTGCATTCGGCGCGTTTATCGAAATCCTGCCGAATACGGATGGGCTGCTTCACATCTCCGAGATTGATCACCACCGAATCGAAAGAGTCGAGGACGTTATGCGTCTCAACGATTCAGTCACTGTCAAGGTTATTGACATTGATCCGGAGGGTAAGATACGTCTCTCGCGTAAGGTTCTCCTACCGGGAGGCGGAGAACGTGACAGAGATGAAAGATCCGACAGGGGTTACAGATCGGGGCGCGACAGCAGAGGTCCCAGGAACGACAGAAACGACCGAGGCAGGTCGAGGCGTCCGGACCGGGAGCGCAAGGGGTAGCCGAATAGGAAATATGACAGGATATAAGAAGACTGTTCTTAAGAATGGGGTACGGGTCATCACCGAGACCATGCCCCATCTTCATTCTGTGTCGATCGGAATCTGGGTTGACATTGGATCAAGAGACGAATCGGTCGCGGAAAATGGCATCTGTCACCTCATTGAACACATGTTGTTCAAAGGAACGGCTACCAGATCCGCGTTCGATATCGCGTCCGCACTGGAATCGGTTGGCGGGAATCTGAATGCATTCACGAGCCGTGAACAAACCTGTTTCTACGCTCGCGTAATAGATGAGCACCTTCCGATTGCCGTCGATGTTCTCTCCGACATGTTGATCAATTCCACGTTCACTCCGGAGCACTTTGATCGCGAAAGGAACGTCATAATCGAAGAGATAAACGACGTATTCGACACGCCGTCCGATTATGTGCACGATCTGTTCGCCCGGGCTATATGGGACGATCACTCGCTCGGCCAGCCGGTTATGGGATCTGCCGACGGAATTTCGGCCATGGTGCGAGATGATATTGTTGCATTCAAACAGAAGAACTACACATCGGGGCGAATTGTCGTGGCGGCGGCTGGCGGCGTCGATCACGATGAACTGGTGAGGATGGTTGAAGAGAAGCTTCAGCTCGATCACCAGGACCCGGTTGTGGCGTCGGACTCCGATGTAGAAAATGCCAAGCCTTCGAGAAAAGCGGTGCACCGTGAGTCAAACCAGATTCACACATGCATCGGCTTCCCGGCCTATCGGTTCACGCATCCGAATAAATTCGCGATACTGGTGCTGCACAATATTCTCGGCGGAGGGATGTCTTCACGACTATTTCAGGCGGTACGCGAGAAGTTGGGCTACGCCTATAGCGTCTACACGTATCAGGATTTCTATCGTGACGGGGGAACGTTTGGAATAACTCTCGCAACCGACAATAAGAATGCAGTCAAGAGCACAGATGTTATTCTTTCTGAGATCGCGAAGATACGAGAGAATACGATCTCCGATGACGAACTCGATTCTGCGCGACAGCAGTTGAAGGGAAACCTCCTGCTCGGGCTCGAAAGTTCCGCAGCCAGAATGAACAGGATTGCGCGGCACGAATTTGGGTATAACACGTTCACTCCAATCGAGGAGACGCTGGCCCGCGTCGAGAAAGTAAGCAAGGACAATCTCAAAGAGGCGATCGATACGATTTTCAGCGCAGATCGCTGCGCCGCCGTGTTTCTCGGTTCTGTTCAAGATAAGATACTTGACGAGGTACACTGGGACATCATATCTTAGCAGGTATGTGGCCGATAGCCATCTCTGCCTTTATATTTGCTGTCTTCATTTGCGCGTATCTCTACTGGCACATACTCCTCAAACCGCACATTCCCCGCGCGCTGCGTTGCTTTCTCGTTCATGATGTCGTAGCGCAACCATCATTTCGCTCTGTCAGTGAGATTTCGATCAGGCAGTTCAGGCTCTTCATCGAAGAGGCGATCAGCTCAGGATTGAAGTTCGTTGCGCCGGATGTGTTTCTGTCGCGGGAAAATCAGAATGAGATCATGTTGACATTCGACGATG
>DAOVLC010000062.1 GCA_030631455.1 Candidatus Zixiibacteriota bacterium | reverse complement strand
ACTTGATACAGAAAATCGCCGTTGACAGTGCTGAAGATTGCGATCGAGCTGTTCACCACGACAACCAGTTGATTCGTTCCGGCGGCAGCATGCGGGTCGGGGGGAGTCCAGCCGGTGGACGGGATCGCCGGAAATGATTCGCACGGCGTACCCTCGACCGGCGGGCGGGAAGGCTCCGTTGATACGTTCTTGTCGAGTTTCGCAATCGCTTGTCCTTCGGCATGCGCAGCATTTTTGAGTTGCTGCAAGTAGTCCGGGTTGACGTTGAACGGTCTGGAGTGTTTTTTTATGATCCTGGTCGGCTTAGGAGTCTTGGCGTCTTTCTCCAATGGAACCGATTGCATGGAAATGGTTGCGGCTACCTGAACGTCTCTGTTGGCTTCAGATTTGACTCTATAATCAATCTCACTATCGGCGCTTACTCGCTCTCCCGGCAACCAGAGTGCAACGGCAGCAACCAGCAGACCAAGAAGAATCAGCGGCGAAAACTTATATATCCTATTCATGTTATCCTCTTATGTTAAACCCTCAAAGTACCATAGGTAATTTAGTCATTAAGCTGCAAAACACAAGCCTAAATAAGTCTTCGGGTGGTTTGATGCTTTGGTTTAGGTCGCCCGTGCGTTGACTTTTCGCCGTCTCCCACCTCTCTTAATCTATAACACGATTAAACTCAGAAGGTTCGATCCGCGGCAACCTCCGTCGTGGCGCTAAACTAAGGCTTATACACGCTGGAACACTACAGATGAAATGTAGCTGCATCTGCGCGCCAATGGTACCCCTGCGATTGCTGGATTATGCCTTGCGGCTTTTACCTTGACTATGAATGCCTGCTCGGATTAATTCTCTCGTATGCAGGATCTTCCGATACAGAAGAGCTCGTTGAAGTTCATTCTGAGCATCAAGCCACGTCTCTTTCTCCTGATCGGGCTCTCCCTGGCACTGCTGTTTCTGACCATTGTCGTCGTCGGTATCAGGGAGAACAGACAGAATCTCCGGCGTATGATGAAAAACGGGGCGAAGGCACTCGTAGAATCGGTCATCTCCGCAGGCCGAAACACGATAGCTGCCACCGACATGGTCGACAATCTCGTACTCGACAATCTCGCCGACGTCTCGGCACTCACCGGGATGAGATTCCAGGAAGGGAAACTCGACCCGAATGATATCGCTCGAACCTGCCTCGCAACAGGAATCAATCGCATGGACGTGCTCGATTCCACCGGACGAGTCGCCGTGTCGAGTGTGGTCGACATGATGGGACGATACTACGATTCGACCTTCATGGCACGGTTTCCATTCGATGAGATTCTGATGGCGCAGGTGAGATCGGCAAGTTTTATCCTCGACGATGAAAACCCGGTCATACCGCCACAGCTCGTACTGGCATCGGCGCGAATGGACGAGCCGGGAGCTGTCATCCTCTTCGCCGACTACAGCATTCTGGAACGATTCAGCGACCGAATCGGTATCGGTACGCTGCTGAAGCGTATCGATTTAGAGAGCGACATCGAGTATGTGTTCGTACAGAGCGAACAGGGCGTGATCCTGTCATCGCGGAATATCGAGAGGGTTCTGAGAATCGAAACCGATCCATTCCTGCGGATGGCTATGTCGAGTGAAGGCTACAACTCACGGGTCAGGGAGTTCGAGGGCAAAGATGTTCTGGAAGTAGTTGTACCGTTCGAAGCCGGTGATTATCCGCCCGGTCTTCTGAGAATCGGGCTGTCGATGGAAGGTTATCATCAGGTGGCAGGGAACTTCGAGGCACAGCTGATCGCTATCGGCGCGATCCTGTTCATTGTCTCATTTGTCGTTGTGACATTGTTCCTCGCCAACCTGAACTACAGGACGCTCGAAAGCTCCTACCAGCGAATGAGAACGGTTACCGGTAATATTCTCAATGCCATGCAGAGCGCGGTTGTTGTTACGGATGATGTCGGCCTCATAACGCTTTTCAATCCGAGAGCCGAGGAGATGTTCGGCTACCGTGCCTCAGGCGTGGTTAGCAAGAAGTATGCGGACATTTTCGAAAATGATATGTTAGTGCTCGAAGAAGTCAAGGAAACTCCAGATGTGACCATCAGGACCGAGAAGACTGTCACGCTAAGAGACGGCAGTCGGTTGATGCTTCTCATTGCAGCGTCGCGGGTGATCGGAGAGGATGGGGTGCCGATCGGATCGGTGAGTGTGATATATGATGTTACCGAGAGCAGACGTCTCGAAAGATCGGCGAAACGATCTGAAAGGCTCTCCGAACTCGGCAATCTCGCTGCCGGTGTTGCACACGAGATCGGGAACCCGCTCAATGCTATTTCGATTGCATCTCAAAGATTGAAGTCCGAGTTCGCTCCATCGTCAGATCGCGAGGAATACGATCAGCTTGTAGGCAACATCAAATCTGAGATCGAGAGACTGAACGACATCATAAATCAGTTCCTTGCATTAGCGAGAACACACGCAGCAATAAAGGACATCTGCGATATCACTGCGCTGACTGCGGATGTTATCAGCCTGATGCACCCCGAGGCGGAGTCGAAAGGGATAAGGCTCGAATCGCACATCGATGGCGATTTGGTGGTCGAGGGGAGCGGCGAAGAATTGAAGAAGGTTCTGATCAACCTGATCAAAAACAGCATTGAGGCTTGCGGTGAAGGTGACAGCGTTCAGGTCGACGCAACGGTTCTTTCGGATGTAGATTTGGAACTGCGCGTCGAGGACACCGGGCCGGGTGTCGCCGATGTAGACAGGGAGAAGATATTCCGCCCGTATTTCACGACGAAGGCGAACGGCACCGGACTCGGTTTGGCGCTTTCGCATCGGATCATCGCCGATCACGACGGCGAAATTGAATATGAAGACGTACCGAGCGGTGGATCGAGATTCCTGATTACACTACCTCGTTTGAAGGAGGTGAAGTAGTGGATGCAAGAAAGCTTCTGCTGGTGCTTTTGGCGACTATTGTCATTGCAGCATGTTCCCCGGGTGAACCGCTTGATGATAGGGCCATTATAGAGAAGGTCGCAGATGATCTTGTAGCAGCGGTGAGCAGTGGCGATCTATTGAAGGTCGACAAGCATCTGAGTCTGCAGGCCAAGCGTCAGGGGTTCGAGGCAAACAGATTTCTGATGGAGTGTAGCTATGGAGATTCTGCCACGCCGGAAATCACTGCTAGAACTATAAAGGTGATGGGTGACTCCGCGCATTTGGCTTTCGCTCTGATGCCGACAGGTATGCAGTACGCGGATTCGTTACCCCGGAGTATCGTGAGACTCGTCAAAGTGGACACGTGGAAGATTGCTTCGTTTCATCTGACGAGGAATCTGCCAGTTGTAGAATCGGACTCGCTGTCTGACAGCCTGTAGCTAATCGCATTCAAAGTGAGGTGTTCCAGTGAAAATCGGTTTTATACAAACCAACCCTGAGTTCGGCCAGGTCGAACACAATGTGTCACGAGCGGTCGACATAGTCGAATCGACAGACGCCGACCTCATCGTTCTTCCGGAGCTTTTCTCGACCGGCTATCTTTTTCCGGATCGCCGAATCTTGTCCGAACTGGCGGAGTCTGTCCCGGCGGGTCCAACCTTTCGCAGAATGTCGGATCTTGCAAAATCGACAAAGACAATAATCGTGTTCGGTATAGCCGAGAAAGCAGGCGACAAGCTCTACGACTCTTCAGTCTGCGTTGCCCCAGAAGGATGCTGTCACATTTACAGGAAACTGCATCTCTTTGCTGGTGAGAAATCATACTTCGATCCGGGGGACCTTCCACTCCGAGCTTATGAGGTGAACGATTGCACGCTCGGAATGATGGTCTGTTTCGACTGGATATTTCCGGAGGTCTGTCGGGTTCTGGCTCTTAAGGGTGCGCATGTAATCTGTCATCCGGTGAATCTCGTGCTGCACTACTGCCAGGATGTGATGCGGACAAGGTCGATTGAGAATCAGGTTTTCACGATAACGGCAAACCGCTTCGGCACCGAATCGCATAGTGGCAAGGTACTGAAATTCACCGGTCGTTCGCAGATCACCGCACCGAATGGCGAGGTTCTCGCCAAAGCGGATGAATCCGGCGAGTCGATTCAGATTGTAGATGTGGATTTGCACCTTGCCGAATCGAAACAGGTTACTGAGCAGAATGATATCTTCGCTGATCGCCGGACTCGTTTCTACAAGGATATTCTTTCGAGTTAAATAGCTTCTTTCTTCTGTCGATACTATTAAGTGAAACCGGGGCATTGCTAAGGGGGCTGTCTTGGACGAAAAACTGAAGGTTTTGGCCGTAGATGATGAGCCTATGATTCTTGACTTCATAGAAAAGTACCTTTCGCGGAAAGGGTGCGAGGTACAGACAGCGGGCGATGCGGAATCAGCGCTGGAACGACTCGAATCTTTCGAGCCGGATGTTTTGCTTCTGGATCTCTCGCTGCCGGGAATGAATGGCTCCGAACTGGCAAGAAAGATTGGTGAGAACGAGCGCTGGTCGGATATTCCAATTGTATTTCTGAGCGGTTACAATAAGGAGAGGGCCACAGCCCGGTCATATCTCACTGAAGACTCGATCTTCGTTAAGAAGCCGTTTGACGGTGCTACGCTGGTCGAGACAGTTCATGCGGCCGTCGGGATTTGATAGGCGATTTTCTTTTACAGGATGTCGGAGATGATACAGCAGAACTTTGACGACAGGGTTTTTCCGGGACTGACGGATCATTCCGGAAGAGGTGAAGGCATTCGAGTAGTCGCTGTGGACGACGAACCCGATGTCATCGACACGATCGTGCAGCTTATGCAGGACTTCGGTTTTGAGATCGTGGGAGAAACAGATGCTGCCAAGGCGATATCCACCGTCCGAAACCTCAGGCCGGATGTGATCATACTCGATCTCATGATGCCGGGGATGGACGGATACGAATTCGCGAGGAGGCTATTATTGGAAGAGGAGACTCGAGGAATTCCTATAGTATATCTTACATCGAAAGGTGTCAAAAACGACCTCTGCCGAAGTTTCGCACAGGGCGGAACGATGTACGTAAAGAAGCCATTTCTGGCACAGGAACTCGCCGATTCGCTACGGATTGCTGTTTCTCTGGCAAAAGCTGTCTGATGTGCCTTTTTGTTACAGTTTTGATTTCGAACGCCGATAAGAATACTATATGACACAAGCAGCCAAAACAGGTAGCAAGGTCAAGGCAGCAAAGATCCTTGTCATTGATGATGAGCCTGAGATCACTCAGATAATCGAGGCATTCCTCGATAACGCCGGGCACAAGATCACAACTGAGAACTCATCGGTGATGGGCATCGAGCGAGCCAAAGAGCTGAAGCCTGACCTCATTCTCCTTGACATCATGATGCCTAACATGGACGGCTACGAGATTTGCGACGAGCTCAAGAAATCGGACGAAACCTCGGATATACCGATCATCTTCCTGACAGGCAAGGATTCGCGCGATGACAAGGGGAGATCGTTTCAGGTTGGCGGCGATATGTTCGTCAAAAAGCCGTTCTCATGCGAAAGGCTCCTCGAAATCGTCAATATAGTGCTTCAGTCGGCCGCGAAATAGAGCCATTTTTTTATTGACAGTTTTGGTGCACTGCACTATATTACAATTATGGCGTATGTTCTGAAAAG
Organism: Candidatus Zixiibacteriota bacterium; assembly: GCA_030631455.1. Classification (GTDB taxonomy): domain Bacteria; phylum Zixibacteria; class MSB-5A5; order JAABVY01; family JAHJOQ01; genus DAOVLC01. The sequence goes on along the minus strand of DAOVLC010000062.1, from coordinate 1,792 downwards.
ATACTCGAATCGTCGTCTCTACGATCCCCAGAAGGGAGAGAATGTCACTCTTGATGACGTTGTCGAGCTTGTACGCCAGAATAGGAAGGTCAAGATAGTCGATAATCGAACCGGGAATGATCTGACTGTTCGTGTGCTCAGTCAGGCATTCCTGAGTTCGCTTAAGGATTGGAAGAATGAGAGGAAGTCGCTAGAAGTTCTGAGAGTATTAATAGCCGAAGGAGGTGAATCAAGCGTGGACATACTGAAAAAAACGATGCTGGCGTCGCTCGGCGCGTTTGAGGTAACAAAGCAGAAGGCGGAAGAGATTATCGACGCCCTTATTCAAAAGGGAGAAATCGCCAAATCTCAGAGGTCTGAGGCTGTCATCGAGCTTCTTGACAAGGCGCAAGAGTCGACTAAGAAGCTCAAGGATAAGGTTGCGGAAGACGTAACGAACGCTGTCGAAAAGTTGAAGGTCGCGAGGAAGACAGACTTTGAAGCCCTCGAGAAAAAGGTCGATCAACTTATCGAGGCAGTCGATAAGATCAAAGAAAAGCTCACTTCATAGGTGAGTTCGATCAGCACGGCTGTAACAGAGAGAGAAACGCTGATACTGGTGGGTAGCACTGTCAAACTCGTTTGACCGTGTGTGCACCTGTAGCACTCCAGAGCGGGTTTGGGGGTAGCACGCTTTATCATCGCGTGGCGAGTTGCCCAACCGTCTCATTTCACTATCCGCTGATTCTTTTCCAAAGATCACATGAGATAATCCTTGACATTTCGAGCACGGTTTCTTTCCTTACGGTAGGCTAAGAGAAAATCCCCTTTCTCTGTAGTACCGCGCGAAAAATATATAGCTCCTTAATGCGTCTGACAGCATTGATCGACTTCCAAGGAGGGCTTAGACAAGGGAGCGAGGCTTGGCTAAACCTAAAGGGACGGTGGTTCGGCGGATAGAGTTGCTCCGGGGATCCGGAAGAAGGAATCGTGACCGTTTTTCTGTCGTAATCGAGTTGCTTTATGACACGGTATACATATTCCGCTCCGAATCTCCGGAAGCTTCCCGCCGTGATCGCACATTTCTCTTGACAAGAGCAAGCCACATTGATTATATTATCCATGTTCTTATGTGGTACGAAGAAATTTGGCGTACTCGAATCGCAGCAAGGCGAGTCGCGTAGAATCTCGCAACTAGGGTTTTGCTGCGACAGGTAGACTCGTCTGACAAACAGGATTGGTTGACGGCTTTTGCCATGAGTGACGCATCACTCGCAAATCGCCGGGCAAGACATCATCGCGCTGACAGCAACCAGGAAGCACCGGATCAAAAGGTTACGAAGTCTCAGACTGCGGACTTCGCCGAGGATTTTCTGTATGCGGGTCTGTCGGCACTGCTTCTCCTGGTAGCGAATTTCTTCGCCAGCTACTGGCTGCTGTCTATAGTCGCATTTGCACCTTTCCTGTACCGCGTGACCAGAGTACATCCTGGCCGTTCTTTCCGGTTGGGGCTGATGCTCGGTCTTGCTTTCTTCGGAGTCAACTTTGCGAACAATCTGATCATACTCCAGTTTTCTGCCATCGGTCAAGTCCTGATTGGCTCTTCCGCATTCGCTGTATTCGGATGGGTGACAGGAACCGTACAGAAACGTCTCGGATTCAGTCCGATAATCACAGCACTTCTTTGGGTAGCGTTGGAGCTTGCACTGATAGGACTGGGCTTCCGACATTATATTCTGCTCGATGTCTCTTCCGCCCCTCAGCCATATTTTGGCGGTATTGCAGCCTTGTTCGGCACGGTTGCGATATCATT
>DAOVLC010000283.1 GCA_030631455.1 Candidatus Zixiibacteriota bacterium | reverse complement strand
GTACCGTATTCCGGATGCTCCCTTATCACCTGAAACAGCCTTCTGCGCTCCTCGAACGAAAGCATTCTTGGCGCGCTATCAATCCTGAGCTGCTTGTTGAGAAGCCCATCGTCACCATACATTTCATAGCGCTTCTTATACTTGTAGTACGTCGAAGTGGACACACCCATTTCCTGACACGCCTCTTTGGCCGACCTCCCCTTCTTTTCCACAAGATCGAGGAGTTTCTTTCGCCGTGCGAGGAGATACGCATCCGCCATGATCTCTTCTTTTATTGCGACGACCGTAATATCATCGTTCTGTTCGGCGCCCTCCGTGAAATCAAGAACGTCCTCGTTGAGCTTCTCGGTGAACTCATCAGGAGTGAGGCGCGAATGTTCCCGTACGAATCTCAGCAATCGCTCCATACCGTACTGGTCGCGGCGATTGTTCATCGCCTCGGTGATACCGTCGGTGTATATGACGAGGATATCGTCCTTCTTCAGCTTGACGGATTCCGAAGTCATCGTCTCCTCGAAATTCAAACCCTCCGGTAGCTTGATACCGACAGGAATTCCTCTCGGATTCAGGAAGTAAGTCTTGTCCTCGTTCGGACGATAGAGAATCATCGGATCATGCCCTGCAGATGCAAACGAAATCTTGCGATTCTTGGAGTCGAGTACAACGAGGAATATCGTGATGAACATTCCCTTCTTGACATCATCGGTAACGAACTCGTTGACGCGGGTGAGAATATCGACAGCCGACTTGTTGCCGCGCGCCTCGAGGCGAATAGCCGTGCGAATCATGGTCATAACCAGTGACCCGGGTACTCCTTTACCCGAAACATCCGCAACGATTATTCCGAGAGTTTCTTCGTCGACCCAGACGAAATCGAAATAGTCACCGCCAACATCCTTCGCAGCTCGGTAGATCGTCGAGATATCATAGCCCTCAATATCAGGGAACTGTCTTGGCAGGAGCGTCTGCTGTATCTCCTGAGCGACCTGCATTTCCTTCTGCATCCGCTCCTTCTCGACCTCGTCCTTCTGAGCTTCCTTTATCTTGACAGTCATTTCATTGAACGCCTCAGCAATCGCACTGAACTCGTCTGCGCCTTCGACGGGCAACGGCTCGTCGGAGTCGGTGGTTCCGAACTTTCTTACCCCTTCAGTAATCCTCTGAATCGGCTTGACGAAGTAGTTCGAAAGAGCGTAAACAGCAATGATGCCGAAAGCATAAGTCAGGATAGCTATGAGAAGAATTCCGGTACGAGACCTCTTTATCTCACGTTGCCATCGCTCGTCTGAGATTCCGATGTTCACATACCCCAGAGACGGTTCGTCGTCAAAAATCGGTCTGATAATGTGGTAAAGGTCCGAAGACTGATAGGCTATCTTCTGAAGTTGACCCAGGGCGTTCGGATCAATGCCCTCAGGTGGGTCATAAACCGAGTAGATGGAAGTAGGATCCTCAGTGTTGGCAATAATGCCGCTCTCTCCATCAGTTATGACAAGATACTTGACCTCATGATTCTCATTCTTGAAATTCATTGCCAACTCATCGAATTCCGGATGGCTTCTCTGATTAACCATAAGCGGCGCCGTCTGGATAGCAATAGTGCTCGAAAGGTCGGCAATGTCGGAATGAAAGTCGCGCAGAATCGCGCTCTCTGTCCGGGAATCGAAGTAGAAGAATACAACCGTGACAACCAGAAGCAGCGCGGTTGCTGCCCAGATGGAGAATTTGAGTCGTATCGAAAGTCCTGCGCCCCCCGGCAACACGACCTTAGCCGGTTTCGGCAGCTTTTTCGCCATCCTAAGATGATTCTCGCCCCTTATCGTACGGTAGCTGACGTCGTCCATAACTTTGCGTATGAGGTAGATGCCGAGTCCGCCCTTGCGACCGGTGTCAACGTACCGTGCCAGATCAGGATTGCCTGCGGAATCGAAATCGAAAGATCGGCCAGTGTCGACAATCGTAAATGCTATCTCTTTCTGGGTTACAGTGATCTTGATTCGTATTGTCCCGGAGGCATACAGGTAGGCATGCCTGATGACATTCGTGCAAGCCTCTTCCATAGCCAGGAGGATGCTATCGACATCTTTGTCCGGAAGAGCGGTTTCTCTGCAGACAGACTCAACGTACGATTTTATCTCACGCAGCTGAGATTCCTTCGCAGGGAAAGTTACCAGTGCTTCTTTTACCGGTTTTCTAAACATTGCATATAACTTAATCGATCATCGACGTCGGCTATTTCTCTGCTACTTCTCCATCCTCAGCCGCGCCTGCTCGATATTTGCCCTGGTCTCCTGACTGCCCGGGTACTTGTCCAGAACTGTTTGCCAGATTTCTATTGCCTCTTCGTATTTCTTGTCTCTAAACAACGTCAGTCCTTCGAGGTACTTGCCCCAGTACTCCTGATCGTTCTTCAACTCATCAAGTAATACAACAGGAACGTCCTTATAGTTCATCGTTTCAATATACTCAAGCGCCGTCGGATTGCCAGCATCCAGATTCAATACTTCATCGAAAAGCTCACGCGCTCGAGCGACATCACCTGCCAAATAGGCTTCCACCGCGTCTCGCAGCTTCTGATTCAATACAAGAAGCCGCTTTGCACCTTCGATTCTCCGCCTGATATCGCTCTGATCCGGCTTCAGTTCGAGTGCTTTATTCCATGCAACTATTGCCTCGCCATAGTCCTTCGCAGCAAAACGTGCGTCGCCCTCAGCTTCTAATGCCCTGAACAGTCTGTCGGTTTCAGTATCGATTCGCACCAGACCATCGCGGGCCTCGACATTTTCAGGATCGAGTTTTAGGGTTTCGTTGAATTCGACTCGCGCTTCATTGAGTTTGCCTTCTTCAAGAAGTTGCAGTCCCCCGTTTACCCGACTTCGCACCATTTCCTCGCGGGCCTTTGCGCGGCTCTGCGAATCGATCTCTTCCGCGGCCCGCCGATCAATAAGCTCACGGATACCTTCTAAGAGATTCTGTGCCTTGCTATGATCGGGATCGTAACCGAGCACCTGATTGCACAATGCCATCGCAGAGTCGAGTTCATTCCTGTGGAAGGTCTCCTCGGCCATCCGCCACAACTCATTCGCGCGCTCAAAACGCTCGTCATCTCGACGCGTGCGCTCTCTCTCGGCGCGTTCTTCTTTCTGCTCGGATATGGTCGGTCCGAAGAACAAGGTCAGGCTCAGCCTGTGGCTGCCGCCAAGAACCTCATTGCCCTTGAATGCATAATCCATAGCAGCCAGCTTATACCTCATACCTAAACCGAAAGTCATGTACTCTCGGTCATAGCCAACTCGCGCGAAGAGATGCTCAATCGCCATCAACTCGCAGCCCAGATGCATCCTGGTAGGCTGGTTCTCCGTCATGTCAATATCGCCAGCAGCCGTGACTCCATATTTCGCTTCTTTATTCAGCCACTGAAAGGCCATACCAATCTTGATGTTGGACGGAATCTCTTCTTCAACACTCAACAGCTTCAGTTTGCCTGACATGGCGTCCTGGTAATTAGCTCCAACCGAGATCATATCCCAGAACCTGCAGAGCAACCCGAGATCAATGCTTGCGGTCGTGGCCGAGAGCCTACCCAGGCTCTCGTTGATAAGCTTGAAGTTGATTCCGCCATGCAGTGATTTGTAGATGCCTCTGCCATAGGATACCCAGTACTGCCCGGTTGAGTAATCGTAG
>DAOVLC010000076.1 GCA_030631455.1 Candidatus Zixiibacteriota bacterium | reverse complement strand
GACGGAGATGTATCCTCAATTCGCCAAAGAGGCTGAGGAGGAGGGCAACAAGGTCGCTGCTGCGCTGTTTCGACAGATTGCGAAAGTGGAAGCCCACCACCGAGACCGGTACAAGAAACTCCTGGAGATGGTGAAGAACGGCACGGTACTGAAGCGGGAAAAACCGATCAAATGGAAGTGCAGTGTCTGCGGTTACATCCATGAAGGCACCGAGCCGCCACCGAAATGTCCCTGCTGCAAGCATCCAAAGGAATACTACGAACCTGCGAATATGGAGATGTAGAGGCCACTGATGGCTGTATATAGGTGCACCGTCTGCGACTACGTGTACGACGAAGTAAAGGAGGGTACGAAGTGGGAAGACCTTCCCGACGATTGGGTCTGTCCTGTGTGCGGTTCTGCTAAATCCTATTTCATACTGGTTGAAGCAGGGGGAGAGCAGGCCGATAGTGCCTCAAAACCTTCCACTCCGTCTCTCGAAGATTTTCGGCGCACATCAGATGATCTGGAAGAGTATATGGCTGATATTCACGCTATGGCTGAGACGGGCAAGTCTGTCATTGAGCCTATGCGCACGAAGAAGCCGGTGGTCTCGTGGGATGACATTCTGATCAAAGGCGCACAGCTCGCCAGGATTCCGCTGAACGATGACGAGCCGGTCTCGGCAACGACAGTAATCGGACCGAGCGCCAAACACCCTCTTGTTATCGAGACTCCCATATACGTGAGCCACATGTCGTTCGGTGCGCTATCAAAAGAAGTAAAGATTGCTCTCGCGAGGGGCAGTGCGGCGATGAAGACTGCCATGTGCTCCGGTGAGGGGGGCATTCTCCCCGAGTCTATGGAATGCTCATACAAGTACATCTTCGAGTATGTCCCGAACAAATACAGCGTTACCGAAGAGAACCTGAAGAAAGTAGATGCAATCGAAATCAAGATCGGTCAGTCCTCCAAGCCGGGAATGGGGGGGCATCTGCCCGGTTCCAAAGTCACGAAGGAAATCGCTGAGATTCGCGGATTCGCCGAAGGCCTGGACATTATCAGCCCCGCGCACTTCGATGACATCCTCACAGCTGACGATCTGAAAAATAAGGTGTCCTGGCTGCGCGAGACTTCCGGGGGCAAGCCGATTGGCGTGAAGATTGCCGCAGGAAACATAGAGGCCGATCTGGAAGTCATCCTCCATGCGAAGCCCGATTTCATTACCATCGACGGCAGGCCCGGTGCGACGGGAGCGGCACCCAAGTTCGTGAAGGCAGCGACTTCGGTTCTGACCATATTCGCACTGCATAGAGCGCGGAAATTCCTCGACGAGAAAGGCGCATCGAACATATCACTCATGATCACAGGGGGATTCAGGGTATCGTCCGATTTCGCCAAGGCATTGGCGCTTGGTGCAGATGCAATTCCGATAGCGAGTGCGGCTTTGATGGCATGCGGTTGTCAGCAGTACCGTCAATGTCATGCAGACAAGTGCCCAGTCGGTATCACTACCCAGGACCCCGAATTGCGGGCGCGATTTGACATCGAACGATCAACCAGACAACTTGAGAATTACCTCCGCGTCTGCACCGAAGAGCTTAAGCACTTCGCGCGGTTGACTGGAAACAATAACGTCCATAGTCTGTCTATTCAGGATCTGTGCACGACTAATTTGGAGATATCAGAGCACACAATGGTCGAGCATGTCTGAGTAGTAGTTGTCACTGCAAGTCCCGTATCCTAATAATGCGGAGGTGCCAAATGGCAGCACCCGAATATTCTCAGATTCAGCACCGTAAGTTAGTCTTACGTATGCCTATGGTATACTCTTCCGCGCTGAAACTACGGTGCCTGCCCGGAAGGATTGATTGTTGCGCATGAAATCCCGGTGGATCAAACAGTTCCTGGCTTCCTGTGCACTTTTCGCCTCTCTCTATCTCATTCTTCTTATCCCGGATTCTGTACCTTCAGTTCCTGAAGCGGGGGAGAGGGAACCTTTCACATGGAACCAGGACGAATACTGGTCACGACTGGAGGCTCGGTTCAAAGCTCTTCGGTCTGAAGACTGCACTTGTCTTTCGCCTCGTATTTTATCGGGCTTCGCTGAAATCGAAAGCCTTCTCACATTACTTCAATCTGATACACTCAAGCCGGAGGCCCCGCTTTTCACTGATGTTGAAGGCAGCTTCTTTGAACTCGGCACTCTTCTGGGCGTATGTCCGGAAAGATTGATGGATTATGTCAAGATATTTGGCCTGATAAGAATGGCCGTCAAGGATCAGTCAGTACATTGGGATATGAACTCAGCTGCAGCGCGGGACCGCATATATCGGGTTCAGTATGGCGGTCGCACTGCGATAGAAGAAGTAATGATGCAATCGCCGGGAAACAGAATCCCTGAGGCTGTGCCTGAAAGCGATGAATCATCAGCTACGCCATCCGCAAGGATCCTCGGAGTTACAATCCACAGCGGCGACATTCTGGTGTCGCGCGGTGGTGCACCGACCTCAGCGCTGATCGCACGCGGTAACGATTATCCCGGGAATTTCTCGCACGCGGCCCTGGCTCATGTCGACCCAACCACAGGCAAGATATCCATCATTGAAGCACACATCGAGAGCGGCGTGGTGATATCGACAGTCGAGGACTATCTCGAAGATACCAAACTCAGAATAATGGTTCTTCGACTGCGTTCAGACCTGCCTGCGATTCAGTCAGATCCCATGCTTCCTCACAAGGCAGCCGAGTATGCACGACGGAAAGCAACAAGTATTCACACTCCATATGACTTCGCCATGGATTTCCGCGATCATTCGAAGCTGTTCTGCTCGGAGGTCGTGTCAGAGGCATACGAGCAGGTTGGTATCGGGCTCTGGATGGGTGTGTCGTATATCTCGAACAGAGGGATTAAATCGTGGCTGGCGATGTTCGGGGTCGAGAATTTCGTCACTCAGGAGCCATCCGATCTGGAATACGACCCGCAGCTTCGAGTAGTTGCCGAATGGCGGGATCATGAGACTCTCTACAAGGATCGTGCCGACAATGCTGTGGTTGATGTCATGCTTGAAGGAGCAGAGCTAGGTGACCAGCTCGGTTATGACTTGTACATGTTGCCATTGGCAAGAGTGTTGAAAGCTTACAGTGTGGTTCTCAATCAGGTTGGATGGGTTGGGCCAGTGCCGGAGGGTATGAGTGCAACCGCTGCATTGCGGAACAAGTGGTACTCAAGAAAGCACAGGGCGGCAACGGAGAAACTGCTTTCGCTGGAAGATCAATTCCGGCGCGAAAACGGTTATTCTCCGCCGTATTGGGAACTTACAAAGCTCGCCAGACAAGCCTATTCGCAGTAGAAACGGTGCAGTAGTTTCATCCGAACAAGCCGACAGCTTCCTCGCGTTACATATCCGCGTAATTCGGGCCACCACCGCCTTCCGGGACTACCCAGGTAATTGTTCCGTACGGATCGGCGATATCGCACCTGATTGCTGATTGACAGGATTGGGGGAGAGTGTCGGTTTTCAGTATAGTGAGTACAGATGCCTGCATTCAATGCCAGCTGCCGGTTAATCTCTATGGCGTATTCGCTCGAAAGTATTTGCGTCAACTGACTCGTCCAGATAGAGATCCAGGTTTGATGGCCTTATGCACTCATGGACTTCCCGCCTGGCGATGCGCTGGATATTGAGCAAGTGCTTGGCAGAGATGTTGTCAGTTGTGATATTCTTCCCACCCGTTCCGCATCCCAGCGTAAGTGAGGGTTGAAGTGCGTTGTATGTTCCTCCCAAAGCTCCCTGCGATGCGGGTGTGTTAACCAGAATCCGGCCGGCGTTCATAACGGAGGCAAAATACCGAATCCTTTCTTCATTGTTGGAAAACATGCTGATGGTATGTCCCAAGCCGCCATTGAAGTTGATCCTGCGACATAAGTCAATCGCCTGGTCGATATCTTCGGCGACATAGAAGGCCAGAATCGGGGCAAGAATCTCGAGTGAAAGCGGAGACTGTATCCCCACTTCGTCAAGCATGGCGATTAACAGAGTCGTATCCGGAGGGACATCAATGCCCGCCATCCGGGCTATAGCCGGTGCCTGCTGTCCGATAACCTCGACACGCATCGTTCTTGTCGCCATATTGAATGCAACCGGTTCAAGAAGCTTGATCTCTTCTGTCGACAGGAAGTAGGCATTCCGTTGTTTAAGTTCTTTGATCGTCTCATCAACATGGCATTTTCTAACGACGAGAGCCTGTTCGCTCGCGCAGACTGTACCGTTGTCGAAAGTTTTGGAAATGACAATCTGCTCCACGGCAAATGGGACATCAGCGGTTTTTCCGATGAATACGGGGACATTCCCAGGGCCGACTCCGATGGCAGGATTACCGGAGCTGTATGCTGCTCTCACAAGAGCCGTCGATCCGGTGGCAAGTATCATCGCTGTTTTCTTGTGTCTCATGAACGCGAGCGTTTGTTCTTCGGTGGAGCGTCTTATCCACTGTATGCAGTGTTCCGGGGCGCCGTGCTCTAAAGCAGTTTCGTAGCAGATACGCGCAGCCTCGATGGAGCATTTTCTCGCGGCGCCATGAGGGCGGATTATGATCGGGTTTCTCGATTTAAGAGAGATGATTATCTTGAAGAGAACGGTTGATGTCGGGTTGGTTATAGGCGTAACCGCGAAAATTGGTCCTATCGGCTGAGCGATTTCTACGATGCCGTTATCGTTTTCCTCTGCAATGACCCCTACCGTCTTGAGGTCTTTGATATCCTCATAGACGAACCGTGTCGCGATAACATTCTTGATTACTTTATCTTTCCAGACACCGAGTTTCGTCTCTTTATGAGCAAGTTTTGCCAGGAGTATGCGGCTGTCAAATCCTGCTTCGTATACCGCTTTCACAATCCTGTCAGTCTGTTCCTGGTTAAGCTGTCTGAAAGCGGAGGCCGCCTGCACCGCCTTCTCCATTACCGCGTCTATGTCAAGACCTTTGCTTGCTCTGTCACCCATATAATTCCACCCAACCTATGATTAGTTAGACTCGAGTACTCTTGATTCTGACCCCTGACGCATGTGACGGTGCGCCCCAGCTCAAAGCAAGCGGCCAGCTACATGTCGGCATAATTCGGGCCACCGCCGCCTTCCGGGACTACCCAGGTTATGATCCCGTACGGATCGGCGATATCGCATGTTTTGCAGTGGACACAGTTCGACGGATTGAGTTTCAGCTTCAGCTTGCCGCTCTCATCCTCCTCCATCTCGTAGACGTCTGCCGGGCAGAAATGCTGGCATGGATTGCCGTATTCCTCGGTGCACCTGTTGTTGCAGATGTCGTAATCGCTGATAACCAGATGTGACGGCTGATCTTCCTCGTGCTTCGTTCCTGAGTAGTACACGCTGTCGAGTTTGCTCCGGGTCAGTTCCCCGTCGTGTGAAATGCGATCGTGCTTCGGATCGACCGTGTCCTGACCGAAGTACTCTTTCACCGTCTTCATGTGCTTATGGTCTTCTGTGATCACGTATTTGTCTTTTGTACCGCGACCGCCTGTGATCATCTGAAAGCCGGTATGAAATAGGCCGGAGAACAACCCCTCTTCATATCCCTGATGGAAATTGCGGACTTTCCAGAGTTCATCTTTCGCCCATGATTTCTCGAAGTTCGTGTTGAACGATTCGAGTTTTTTCTCGGAACAATCATCTGCAAGGAGCGACTCGAAGATCGTATCTGCCGCCATAATGCCCGATTTGATCGCAAGGTGGATACCCTTCAGCCGCTGGGAATTGAGGAATCCGGCAGAATCGCCTACAATCAGGAAACCGTCGCCATACATTCTCGGCATCGAAAAATAGCCGCCTTCAGGTATGGTTTTGGCACCATAGCGGAGCATCTTGCCGCCTTCGAGTAGTGACTTGACGAACGGATGAGTCTTATACTTCGAGAACAGGTTGTGCGGATCGTTCAACGGATTGCGACAGTTAAGACCGACGGCTAATCCGATCGACAGCATCGTGTCACTCATGGTGTATATGAACCCGCCGCCGTATGTGCGCGAGTCAAGCGGAAAACCGAGCGAGTGTATGATCGTTCCCTTGCTGAATCTTCCTTCGGGAATCTCCCATATTTCCTTGATCCCGGTCAGGTATGCCTGCGGGTTCCGGTCGGTATCCAGACCAAGCTTGTTGACGAGCGCTTTCGTGAGAGATCCTCGGGTGCCTTCCGCCAGCACGGTCACATTCGCCTGAATATCGGTACCCGCTTCGAAATTCGTTTTCGGATTGCCTTCCTTGTCTTTGCCCTTATCGTCTGTGCGAATTCCAATCACTTTGTTCCCGTCGTAAAGAACTTCCGCACCGCCGATTCCCGTGAGGACATCGACCTCCTTTTCTTCGACGCGCTCTCCAAGCCACGCGGTCAAGCGATTGATTGATACAATATGATAACCGTGATTGTGCATGCCGCTCGGGAGCCAGGGAGCTGCGAACTTGCCGGATGCAGTCAGAAAGTAAAGCGTATCATCCTCGACCTTCTTTTCGAGCGGAGCGCCTTTGTCGACGTAATCCGGAATCAACTCTTCGAGCCCTTTCGGATCCATGACCGCTCCGGAAAGTTCATGCGCCCCGACATGCGCTCCCTTCTCGATGACCGCAATCATAGTTTCCGATAAATCTTTTTGGTCGGATGATTCTCCCGCTGCTCGCTTTGCCTCGTGCTTCTCGATGAGTTCTTTGAGGCGGTATGCGCACGCAAGACCTGCTGGTCCCGCGCCAACTATCAGCACGTCAACTTCGAGTGTCTCACGTTCGGTGTCCATTAGTTTCCTCGCGTAAAAGCATGTTATCAAAGGCTATATGAAACAAACTCGAAATAGGCTAACGAATAATCATGTGAAATGCTTCACAAATTCGGCTACCTCGACTCAGCGAATGATATCTTATCGCCCGCCCACTGTCAACCTAAATTAAGAATGCCCTCGCCTTGAGCCTGCATTCGACGTCAGACTGTTGTAGAG
>DAOVLC010000203.1 GCA_030631455.1 Candidatus Zixiibacteriota bacterium | reverse complement strand
GGCGCTGTTCAGATTGAGTATGTTTGTGAGGTTGACTGCCACGCAGAGCACATCTCTTGTTGCCTGACCGAGGACGTGGCTCGTCTCGTAGCGGATGAGGGCTGTGGCGACTGCGCTGATTTACCGCTGCTTACTGAGATTGCCAATGTTACGAACTCAAACAATACAAGTCGTTTCCGTGCGGATGATTCACAGACCTTGGCGGACAGCCCGGTGCCGGCAGAAACGTCGCCGTCACCCGAGAGTCAGTCTCCAAGTCGAATCTTAGCGCTTGCCGCCATTGGACCGCCTGGTCCGGACATATTGTCCTCCTGCATTCTTATCTGTTAATCACTGACATTCCACTACCTATAAGAGTAATCAGGCAGGTATAGTCGGACGCCTGCATCCTGATCAGAAGGTAATAATGTGTCCGAATCTCTCAGGAGGAAAAAGATGGAATATAACAGTTCGCGATATCTCTCAAGTGTCCTGCTAATTGGTCTCTCTCTGGTTGTACTCTGCGGGACTCCGGTCTTGGCGCAGACACCTCAATGGGACAACCCGTTCCAGTCTCAAGCGGAAGTATCGGAGATCGTGTTCGATTCATTGACGCCTGACATGGCGCTGCAGTTAGTCGGTCAGGCAAACAAATCTCTCTTGGCTGGTCAGAAGAGCATAGATGCCGCGTCAAGCGCCGTCGAGCAGCCCGGGCTCCGTCCGAATCCGGAGTTCGAGCTTGAGAGCGAAAACATGGGCGGCAGTCTCAACGGCTTCCGCGAGACCGAGATCACCGTCCTGCTTTCACAAGAATTGGAACTGTGGGGCCAGAGAGGTGCACGTCGAAACGCAGCTAATCGTGACCGGGACTTCGCGATCTGGCAGGCGAAAGCGGCGGCATCTGATGTCTGTGCAGAGACAAGAATCAGATTCTACGAACTGATTCATGCGCAGAATCAGGTAGAATTGGCTGTAGATGCAACTGAGCTTGCATCTGAAGTGACCGATGCAGCACGCATACGAATGGAGAAAGGTGCAGCCCCACCATCCGAGTTGCTTCTCAGTGAGATGGAACTTGAAAGCGCCAGACTGGAGCTTGCGGAGGCGGAAACCGAGATCGAGAACGCTCGGCTCCACCTGGCTGCAATGTGGAATGGGAACGACACAATAATCGCTGCGGTAGATGATGACTTGCCCGGGAACCTGCCGCCAGTCGACATCCTGATGCCTCTTATCGAGAGAAGCCGTCCGGTGATAGTCTGGTCATTGGAGAAAGAGCGACTCGAAGCATTGCTGGGTCTCGAAAGGGCTAATGGCAAGCCCAATCTCACACTTAGCGGTGGCTTGAAGCGATCTGAGGCTGACAAGGCAAATAGCTTTGTGGCGGGAATATCTCTTCCGATTCCGGTCTTTGACCGCAATCAGGGAAACGTCAAGGCATTGGCAGCACGACTCGAAGAAGTCACGTATGAATGGGAGCAATCTTCGAGTGAGGCCGAGGCTGAGCTATCGACTATACTCAAGACGTTAGATCGTCTCCGTTCGAGTCATGCCGCACTCGACACTCTTATCCTCCCAAAAGCCATGCAGGTATTTGAATCGTTGCGCCACGCATACGAGAACGGGCGCACACCATATTCAGAATTCCTTGAGGGAGAAAGAAGACTGATTGATGTCAGATCTCAACATTTAGATGTACACCTTCAAATACGACGGGAAGCAGTCGCTTTGGAGAGGCTGCTCGGGATCAGCCTTGATGACCTGTCAGTGTTGAAAGGAGAATAGAACGATGTCCAGAGAAAACAGCTTCAGACGAGGCTTTCTACCATTTGCAGTTATAGCGGTCGTGATCTTCATGTGGTCACTACCGTTTAACGCTGTTGCTCAATCCGATGATCATGACCATAAGGAAGATGAATCTGCTGAGGTTCACGAAGACGATTTGCACGAAGGTCATGATCATGATGAAGCGGACCATGCGGATGAGGGCGAAGACGTTCAGCATGAAGAAGATGGCCATTCCGATCATGAGGAAGAAGGTATCATTGAGGTCACTCCCGAAGCCATGAAGATGGCAGGCATCACTTTGGCAAAAGTAGGCCGTGGCTGTATCGGCAACTCAGTCGACTTGCCGGGCGAAGTTGGCTTCAATGAAGACCGTCTGGCGCATATTGTACCTCGGTTTGCCGGAATAGCCAGAGAAGCGCGGTTTAGAGTTGGAGATTACGTGAGAGCGGGCGATGTTGTTGCGATAGTAGAGAGCAACGAAAGCCTGAATACCTACCCGATCAAAGCGCTCATTTCTGGATGGATTATTGAGAGGCATGTTACGCCGGGTGAGTTCGTCTCAGGTGAGCATAGCATCTACGTCATTGCCGATCTCTCGAACGTATGGGTCAATCTCGCAGTATATCCAAAAGATGCAGACCGGATCAAACCTGGACTGGCGGCCTCCATTGAGGCAGTAGGCTCAAAGACTCGGGCGGAGGGAACAATCCAATATGTAACTCCAGTCCTTGACGCGAACACACGGAGTATCACTGCACGGGTCGTTCTTCCTAATCCGGACAATGCATGGCGTCCCGGCACCTTCGTTCGTGCGCGAGTCGCAGCCGGATCAGGTGAGGAAGGTCTTGTGGTCGAGAAAGAAGCAGTTCAGGTTCTCGACAATGAGCACGTTGTGTTTGTATCCGAGGGTCCGGGGCTGTTCAAGCCCGTTGAGGTCGAAGTTGGAGACAGCGATTCGCTGTTCATTAGAATCCTGTCCGGACTTGAAGAAGGAACTAAATATGCAGTTGCAGGAGCCTTTGAACTGAAGGCCAAGATTGTTACAAGCTCGCTGGGCGGTCATGCCGGTCATGGGCATTAGGTGGAGACTGCGGTATGAAAAGACTCATTGAATATGTGATTAGAAATAGGCTGCTTGTAGTCGTTATTCTGATCGGTGTTATAATAGCGGGTGTCTATCAGTACAAGAATCTTCCTACTGATGCTTTCCCCGATATTTCGCCGGTAATGGTGCCTGTGTTTGCCGAGGCGCATGGCATGGCGCCCGAAGAAATCGAACGCCTGATCACGTTCCCCATAGAATCGGCAATGAACGGGCTTCCCGGTGTGAGACTGATTAAGTCAACATCGGCGTTCGGGATGGCTGTCATATATGTCTATTTCAATGATGATGTGGACATCTACTTCGCCAGACAGATCGTGGCGGAGCGCCTTGCGGGCGCAGCCGCAGAGCTGCCTCAAATGCACGAACAACCGGGGCTTGGTCCTATTTCGACCGGTCTTGGCGAAGTATTCATGTACTATCTGAAGGCCGATAGTACGGTAAATACAGAGGGTAAACCGCTCGACGCCTACTTGCGTGAGATCAACGACTGGGTTATAAAGTACCAGCTACAGACCGTTCCCGGCGTGACCAAGATACTTTCGATGGGAGGCCACGTCTTACAGTATCAGATCATACTCGATCCGTACGCTCTGAACAAGTATGGACTCGGGCTAGAGGATGTAGTGAACGCCGTATCAGATAATAATCGTAACGCCGGCGGTCAGTTCCTCATTATGGGATCAGAGGAGTACCTGGTAAGGGGAATCGGGCTTCTGGAGAAGCGAGAGGATCTTCGCAACCTTCAATTGATGGTCGTCAACGGCACTCCGGTTCGGCTGGGAGACGTTGCCGAGGTTGATTTCGGCAAAGAGATCCGCCGGGGCGTCGTTACGCGAAACGGTACCGAAGAGGTTGTTGCCGGTATCGTCATGAAGCTCTATGGTCAGAATACTTCCGAAGTTATTAGTCGTCTGGAAGCGAAGTTTCCGGAGGTGCAGTCGTCATTGCCTCCGGGCATCGAACTGGTGCCCTATTACAATCAGAGCGAGCTTGTCGGCAATGCCATAAAGACAGTGCGAGATGCGCTCTGGCAAGGCGCAATCCTCGTCATTCTGGTTCTGGCTCTGTTTCTCGGGAATGTGCGGAGTGCCTTCATCGTGGCGCTTGCCCTTCCGGTATGCGCCCTGGTGGCCGGTATCTTCATGGGTGTAGCGGGGATGTCTGCAAACCTCATGTCGTTGGGGGGCATTGCTATTGCCATAGGAATGCTCGGGGACGCGTCAATTGTAATCGTCGAGAACGTGTCCAGGAAGCTCGCTAGTGAGAAACACAAAGACAAGGCAAAGGCAGAAGTAATCGCTTCGGCCTGCAAAGAAGTTGCACGCCCCATTATCTTCTCGGTGTTGATAATCATCATCGTCTTCCTGCCGTTGTTCACGCTTGAAGGTGTCGAGGGCAAGATGTTCACGCCGATGGCGTTTACAATCACTTTCGCTCTGCTGGGGTCACTCGTCGCCGCTCTTGTCTTCTCGCCGGTTCTCGCATCATTCCTTCTTAGGCAGGAGGCTCGAAAGGAATTTGCGCTGGTAGGCGCATTAAAGGGAATATATCGGCCGCTTCTACGATGGGCATTGCGCCGCAGAATAGTAGTTCTGGCGCTGACAGCTATTGCCTTCATCGGCTCCCTTTTACTGATCCCACCTCTGGGGACCGAATTCATCCCTACGCTCGCAGAAGGGGTGATTCAGACTATCGTT
>DAOVLC010000301.1 GCA_030631455.1 Candidatus Zixiibacteriota bacterium | reverse complement strand
GGATTGATTTCGTCCACGAGAGCGAGTAGCTGACCGGCATCACCTTCTATGCGTACGCTGAGTTCCGCAGGCAGGTTGACGGCCGAGTGTATCTCGATAGTCATTACTGCACCGGTCAGGCTGAAATTCTCGAAGCCATTGGGAATATCGATTGATTCCGTCGCAGGCTCGATCTCCACGACCGTTGGCGCGATTACTCCTGATACCGATGAGAACTCTAGACCTGATGCCTGGACATCGAGTGCGAAGTCCTCTGTCGATGTTATCTCCACCGTATTCGAGCCGCTTCCCGGCAGACTGATATCCATTGAGACGTTCATAGTGGGCGTCGATTCGCTCGGAAGCGGGATAAACTCGTATCCCGCGAGATCACGTGTAATAACGCTGTTCTGCTGCGGAGGCAGGTCGACAGTGAAACTCAGCGGGTCGCCATCTCTCGTGAACTCCTCGATTGTCACATTGATCTCAGCCGGCAGGTTGGTGCCGTTGGTGATATCAAGAGTCAGGCTGCCGCCTTTGATGTTTGCGCTCGTGATCTGATTGTCCTCAGAGAACGAAACATTCTGTTCGTATGATCTCTCCTGTGCAGGGACTTTGGCTATCGCTGAGGAAACGGTAATCGTACTTGAGAAACCCGCCTCGACTACGAGGGTCTTCTCAGCCAACGTCAGAATCGTTCCGCCGGGTGTGTAGAGATGTGCATTATAAGTGAAGCTGTTCGAGATAGTTTTGCCGGACAGATCGATCGTTTTGGAGTTTGTCTCGCCGACGGCAAGCCCGCCTTCGAAAGTCACCGCTCCGATCTGTGCAGCGAACGTGTCATCGATGATGGCTATTGTGACCGTGTCGACCGGAAGATCGAAGTTGTTCGTGGCAGTGATCACCATCGACCCGCTCGCTATCGTTGCCGATTCGATGTCGGAAATTGCTGGCCACTGTTGCGAGACGTCCAGCGTCATTGCAGGTACATCACCGCCGAGAGCCAGATAGTCCGACAGGTATATCTGGTCTTCTACCGGAGCGGGACTTGAGATTTCAATCACGCCGATTGTCTCGGAGAAAGCGGTCGAGAGATCAGGTATGGAGAGACCCGCATCCACCGCGACCGTGTCCATATCCTGCTCCACCGAGAACGAGATATTGCCGAGTGAATCATAAGAAAGGGCGTCTTCCGCCATCCGATCCACAAGCTCCAGCATATCGTAGTGGTGATTGATTAGCGGGAGCACCAGTTCGGTGTCCCACGATGGAGCCTGGGGCTTTTCGATACTGCATGCGCTGAAGCATGCTACCAACAGCACAATTGCTGATGCTGATACAGTCCTGATCAGAATTGTGCGATTCAGCGCGAATCTTCCTGATTGTGAATCCATCGCTCTTCCCTCAATTCCAAAGTGTTAGAGTTCTTTTCCGAGGCTCAAAGATGCAAGCAGTATGCCACAGTAGCAAACCAGCCTATCTCCCTGAGTGGTTTAGCGTTAGATGCTGTTTTCTATGTGAAACAGCCAGCTTTTCTGATGGAAGGATGGAATGCTGTATGGGGAGAAGTCGATACAAACGAGCGGTCAGATTTAACTTGAAAACGCACCGCCGACATATATATTACTGCGCGCGAGACTGAATCACGGACTTGAGAAGTACGGGAGATATAGATGATTAGCACATCCGATTTTCGTAAGGGCATGAGAATTGCAATCGACGGGCAGCCGTATCATATAATCGACTTTCAACATGTCAAGATGGGACGCGGCGGGGCCAACGTTAGAACGAAGATAAAGAATATCAAGACCGGTCAGGTTCTCGAGCGGACATTCTCAGGCGGTGAGCAGTTCAAGGAACCCGACTTCGCCGACAAGCTGATGCAGTACATGTACAATGATGAATCTGAGTGGTACTTCATGGATGCCAAGACGTTCGACCAGATCAGCATTATCAAAGACAAACTCGGCGACAATATTTGGTATCTACAGGAAAACCACGAGTACCACATATTGTTTTTCGAGAGTGAACCGATCTCCGTAGATCTTCCTCCATCGGTTGTTCTCGAAGTCACCGAAGCCGAGCCCGCTATCAAGGGCGACACCGTCAGCAACGTCATGAAAGGCGCTGTGGTCGAGACTGGCCTGTCGGTCAAGGTGCCGATGTTCGTCAAAACCGGCGACCGGATCAAGATCGACACCCGCGAAGGTAAGTATATCGAGAGAGCATAGGCGTTTACTTGAGCAATCCTGACCTTTCGATTTCGAGTTACATAGGCACCGATGAGTCCGGCAAGGGTGACTACTTCGGGCCGCTGGTAATCGGGGCTGTCTGTGTCACCGAACAGAATCGTGAAAAACTGATCTCTCTCGATGTCAAGGACTCCAAAAGGACCACGGACAAGAAGGCAAGAAGGATTGCCCAGAGTATTTTTGCAAATGTTCCTTGCACGGTCGTTGCTATCGGCTCGGAGAAGTACAACGAGCTTTACTCGAAGATAAGAAATCTCAATCGGCTTCTCGCCTGGGGGCACGCAAGGGCGATCGAGAATCTCCTCGACAAGTGCGAAGTCGATCTGGCGGTTACCGACCAGTTTGGCGATCCCAAGTATGTCGAGAGCGCCCTGATGAAGAAGGGGCGGGAGATCAGGCTCATTCAGGAGACAAAGGCGGAAAAACACATCGGCGTTGCCGCCGCATCGATTATCGCGCGCGCGAAGTTCCTCGAATATCTCGACAGATATTCATCGCAGCATGATATGACATTCCCGAAAGGCGCCGGCCCGAATGTCGATCAGGCAGGGGCGGACTTCTGCCGAAGATACGGGCACGACAACCTGTCAAAAGTTGCAAAAGTCCACTTCAAGAATTCCAAGAAGATCGAGCAACTCCTGTAATCCCGGCCACAGTTTATAGGTGCCTGTCAACTTCAACTGTGGATGCTGCAATACACATTGCTGATAACGGAGGGGATACAAAGCGAGTGGACCCGCGAACTGCGATCCACGGGTCAACGCTCGGAAGGTCGGTCTAACTACAAAGTCTATCGCAGAGTGTTCAGGATGCTCGGCTCATCATCGCAATTCCCCGGACCGATTCTCCCGTTGTTGTAATCATCAAGAGTCCCCATCCAGTCGAGCACCGTTTTTCTCTCATCTTTGTCAAGAGATCTCCAGTCGGAGCAGCTATGCGATGCAAGGAAGCCATCTGCCAGAGCGATTATCTCCGCAATATCGGAATCGCTGGCGCCATTTGCAATGTTCAGTTTAGCGGCAAGTAGCTGGGCATAGAGTTTTGTGAAACCGTTTGAGGACTTGTCGCAAATCTTGTGTGAGAGTACTTCTACTGCAATTGACGCGCTGCCGACCAGCAAACTGTTGCTGCCTCCTGCATCGCCAAGCCAGATCGGAAGAAGTGAGCTGATTTTATCCTCTTGAGGCCCGAATCCTGCGTGGTTCTTCCAATATCCT
>DAOVLC010000002.1 GCA_030631455.1 Candidatus Zixiibacteriota bacterium | reverse complement strand
GATATTTGTCTCCAGCCCGACCTCGAAAAGCAGGATGATTACGCCTATTTCCGCCAGCACCTCAAGAGATGTATTCGTCTTAAGGAACTCGATGCCGTCAAACCCGACTAGTGCGAGATTGCCGATTATTACGCCGAAAACGAGTTCACCTAGCACGGCAGGCTGGGAGACTCTTTCGAGAAGATCGCCCCCGATCTTCGCTACTATAAGAACAACAATGAGCGCGAACAGAACAGGTACCACAACCGGTTCGGGGTGGCCGCCATGGGCGGCCTCACTTTCGGGATGTCCGATTGTTTCCGGAACTATGTCGGTAGTTGTCGAATCACCGAAAACTGTAGGGCCGAATGCGATCAGTAGAATGGCCAGAACAAGTATGCTGCGAGTTGGAATTCTCTTCATTTTCACATTCTCTGTAGCATTGTCTGCATATACAGACTTCAGAGTTCGCCTAAACAATTGGTTTTCAAGATAAACGCAAGCATTTTCTTGGTATAACGGCGTTCATTTGCGAAACTTGAATGCCGAAGACGAAGCTGATTCATAGTGTCGACCATCCCGTTTGGAAAAGGCTCTACGTGCGTTCGAATCACCTGCGGAGCAGAAGCACTGTTGATTACTCGGTTCCGGCAAGAATCCTGATGTAGCTTTCATATCTCTCGCGATAGATTTCACCGTTTTCTACGGCAGCCTTGACCGCACAATCCGGTTCGTCCTTGTGGCGACAGTCTGAAAAACGGCACTTGTGGGAGGTTTCGAAGATCTCATCATAGAACATATCGATATTTCTCTTGTCGAGCCCGGTCAACCCAAGTGCGCGAAGACCGGGGGTATCGACCACAAAGCCTCCGAAATCAAGCGGGAACAGCTCGACCACCGTGGTGACATGCTTTCCTTTGCCCGTTTTCTCCGATACTTCGCCAGTCCTGAGTTTCAAACCGGGTTGGATGGCGTTTAGAAGGCTCGATTTTCCTGCTCCTGATTGCCCGACAAACACAGATTCCTTGTTCTTGAGCGTCTCTTGCAGCATATCCATGCCGAGTCGTTGCCTTGCACTGGTTGGGATCACTTCTATTCCAACGGAGTTGTATATCTTTTCCACTTTCTCCAGATCGATATCGTGTTTGAGGTCAATCTTATTGACAACGACTACCTGTTCCACTCCTCCCTGCATTGCGGTAATCATGAATCGATCGATCAGCCGCATCTTGAATGCCGGATTCTTCACCGATGCAACGACGATCATCTGATCGATGTTAGCAGCAATTAGCTGCTGTTTCTCCATCTTGAGAGTGGTTTTTTTCTTGGAGAAATATGTCTTTCTCGGTTCGACTTCCGTTATCACGCCGGTACGCAGCTCACCTTCGGATGGCGGGTAGGGATCGACATCGACCTTGACCATATCTCCAACCACGACCGGAGACAACTCAAACTCGGCCTTTTTCTTTACAGACCGCCTAACCGAGCAGAGCACTGTCTCATCGGGCATCTTCACATGATAAATCAACCCGGTAATCTTGATTACGCGTCCGGTCAAATTCGCCATCTCTCCCGGTGAACCAAGCAACGGTCACTACAAATGGTCGTTAACGAACCACTCCGTGCAGTGGGCTTCCATAAACGCCGCACATTTGGTAGTTTATGCAAAATCAATCTGAATGTCAAACATAACGGCTCCGGTGGCATCGGAGGCAACGAAACAGCTGCTTGAAAGAGATAGAGCGTTTCGTCTTGCCGGCTCATTAGTTCGATGCTATCTTAGCTGCCATGTGGGCACCGATTGGCGAGAGATCAACGATTACCGATTCACAAACCACCCACTGTCTTTCGATAGACGTGGAAGGTTTTGTCGAATCGATGCAGGAGAGTTTTACTGTTCCCGGTACATACATCGACCGGACAAGGGAGTCATCTGAAATAGGAGCCAATGTTGAAGCTACATTAGAACTGGTCGACAACCTCGGAATCAGGGCTACCTTCTTCGTACTTGGAAGAATCGCACAGGACCAACCGGAAGTGGTTAGAGATATTGTCTCGAATGGTCACGAGGTCGCGTGTCACAGCTTCTATCACAAGAGGATCTGCGGCCAGACTCCTGACGAATTCAGAGAAGATGTCATTAGGGCAAAGAGCCTGCTGGAAGATGTTGCTGGACAGAGGGTTTATGGATTCCGGGCACCCGATTTCTCCATCGTCTCCGAGTCAATGTGGGAACTTGCCATACTCAAGGAAGTTGGCTTCAAGTACGATGCATCATTGACTCCGACCGATATTCACGATGTCTACGGCAACCCCGGCATAGAGAAGGGCATCCATGTCCTTTCCAACGGCTTGTGTGAGTTTCCAGCGTCTACATTCGCACTATTCGGGAAGAGTATTCCCTTCGGGGGCGGCGGATACATGCGCCTCTATCCGGTTTGGTATACTCGAAGGCTGATACACAAACATGAACTGAACGATCTCCCATGTATGCTGTATATGCATCCTTACGAACTTGGGCCGGAAATACCGCAAATCCAGGGCATATCGTTGTATCGCAAATACCGGCATTATCACAATGTTAGCATAGGATCGAACAGACTGGCGAGAGTCGTCAACGGATTTCGGTTTGATACGGCAATCTCGATATTGAGGAAACATGGACTGAAAGAGTAAAGCCCGGAGGGATATTGGAAGAAGATCATAGAAGAGCGGAAGCGTATTTTAACCGATCCGGTCAGCTGTTTGACTCGCTCTATTCCGAAGAAAAGGTCGGAACATTGATGCACACGGTCAACAGGCTATTTCGCAGCGATATATACATAAGGTATTTCCTCGCTATGGAGCATCTTAGAGCCGCAGCCGCCAAGACCGTACTTGATGTTGGAATCGGCGGAGCTAAATACGCGGAGGGCTACATCGAGTGCGGAATTGAGAGAGTAACTGGTGTTGATATAAGTTCAACGATGCTCCAATTCGCGAGGCAGCATGTTCAAGGTATACCGGGACATGAGAATACATTCAAGTTCATTCTCTCGGATATAGATCAGTTTGAATCCGATGAGAAATTCGATGTAGTTGTGGCCATGGGTTTCTTCGATTATGTTACGGATTCTCTTGGAACATTAAAGCGGCTCCGAGAATTCTGCGATCACTCCGTCATTGCATCCTTTCCGAGTACATCTTTCTGGCGCACCCCCATCCGCAAGGCAAGATATTGGTTGAAAAAATGTCCTGTTTTTTTCTTCAAAAGCAGTCAGATCTTAGACCTGTCGGACCGGGCCGGTTTCGCTTCGTGTGATCTGACGAAGATAGAAGGAGCAGGAATGGACTATGTAGCAATTCTCAGAAAATGAAGTCGATCGTCCGGACTGGATTCCGCTCGCCTATGTGTGCCGGCAGGTGTAGTCTGACAATCTTGAATGCACGTAACAGTTGCCTTTCTACTTGATACCAAGCGTTCATCGGACTATAATAGGCAACGCGAACTGAGAGAGATGCTGCGGCTCCTCTGGCTGAGTTTGTAGAAACGGTGAGAAGTGAATGCCATGAACCAAGCAAAGATCATATCCGTAATCGGCGCGAGGCCGCAGTTCATTAAGATGGCCATGATAAGCAAAGAGCTGGTGAATCATGACGATCTTGAGCATGTCATTGTCCACACTGGCCAGCATTTCGATGAGAACATGTCGCGCGTGTTCTTCGATGAGATGGAAATTCCAAAGCCGGACTACAATCTGCAGATAGACAGCCTTTCGCATGGTGCTATGACCGGTCAGATGCTCGAGGCTGTCGAGAATGTGCTTCTCGATGAACACCCTGACCTTGTGCTTGTCTACGGCGATACTAACTCAACACTTGCGGGCGCACTTGCGGCCAAGAAACTCAAGCTGGCAGTTGCCCATATTGAAGCAGGAATGAGGAGCTACAGAATAGATATGCCTGAGGAGTTGAATCGGGTTCTCACCGACCGCATATCGGATATTCTGTTCTGTCCAACAGAGACAGCAGTCGGCAATCTCATTAAGGAAGGGTATGGAGACCTCCCATGCAGAATCGTGAGGTGCGGCGATGTGATGTATGATGCAAGTGTGTATTACAGAAGTATCTCGGGAGAGTGTTCCCGGATTCTAAAGCGACTTGATCTTCATGACTTTGTGCTCTGTACCGTCCACAGGGCGGAAAACACCGATGATGCTGAGAATCTAAAGTCGATCATGGAGGGGCTCAATAGAATCGCACAGGACATGCCGATTGTGATGCCGCTGCATCCAAGAACGAGAAAAGCCATGGATACTCACGGAATAGTTGCGGAATTCACCGTAATTGAACCGGTCGGCTTCTTCGATATGATAGAATTGACAAGGCATTGCAGGCTTGTGATCACCGACAGCGGGGGGTTGCAGAAAGAAGCCTATTTCTTCAGAAAAGGCTGTGTGACATTGCGGGGTGAAACCGAATGGGTTGAACTCGTGGAACATGGCTACAACATTCTGGCTGGTTCATGTGCCGAGAAAATTCGTGAGGCATACGGTGGGATGATGTCAGCAAATCTGCAGTTTGAGGACGGTATTTACGGTGATGGCAGCGCGAGTCGCCAGATCGTGGATGAGTTGAGAACCAGCATTTCAAGCCGGCAGATCCCTAAATGAGAATTGTCTTTCTGACGCAGTACTTTCCCCCTGAAGTCGGCGCCCCTCAAAACCGTATTTCACACCTGGCATCGACATTCAAGGAGAATGGGGCGGATGTCACAGTATTGACTGCTATGCCGAATTACCCCGAAATGGTCGTTCACCAAGAGTATCGAGGCAAATGGTTTTGCCGTGAAGATATCGATGGCCTCAAAGTCCTTCGATCGAGGATATTTGTAAAAGGCAGCAGGAAGAACCTCTTCTTCAGACTGCTTGCTTACTTCTCATTTGTGATCACGTCTTTAGTACTCGGGATCGTAAAGCTCAACAGGTTCGATTTCATATTTTGCGAGTCGCCACCGCTGTTCCTCGGGATCTCCGCTTATGTTTTGAACAGCATCAGAGGTGGGAAGCTAATTCTCAATGTCTCGGATCTCATGCCGGAGAGCGCAGAGCGGCTCGGTCTTGTGAGTAATAAGCTATTGCTCAGCGCCTCATACAAGCTGGAGGAATTCCTGTATCGGCATTCCTTCCTCGTGAGCGGTCAAACTCAGGGAATAGTCAGAAACATATCTTCTCGTTTTCCGAAGTTGTCCGTTTATTGGCTCAAGAACGGTGTCGATCTTTCCTTTTTCAGGGCGGAGAGCATTGACTCTGATTGGCGCACCATGAATGGCTATTCGACCAAGGATTTTATTCTACTTTACGCTGGGATAGTTGGCTATCCACAGGGGCTGGATGTAATACTTCGAGCAGCAGCCCGCCTGAAAAACCAACCTGATATCAAGTTCGCAATCGTCGGGTCGGGTCCTGTGAAAGAAGAGTTGATAGGAATGAAAGAGAGATTCGAACTCGGTAATGTATGTTTCTTCGATGCTCAGCCTAAACAGAGAATGCCAGATATTATCTCAGCATGTGATGCCGGAATTATACCTTTGCGTAAGGTCGATCTGTTTAAGGGTGCGGTCCCATCCAAGGCTTTCGAATATCTTGCGATGAGAAAGCCAATCTTGCTCGGTGTGGAGGGCGAGGCCAAAGAGCTGCTTATAGAGGAAGGTAAATGCGGTTTGTCGTTTGAACCCGATAACGATGAGGATCTATACAATAGTATAATGAAGGCCTATGAATCGGAAAGCCTGTGCGAGACGTTAGGCGAAAACGGTTTGAAATATGTGACCAAACATTTTAATCGATGCGTGATTGCAGAGCAATTCTGGCAATTTCTGAAAGACCCCTCAAGAACTTCCTGAACTTCAAACGGTTATGAAAGAGTCGCTTCAGGACGTGTATCATTTGCCAGTCAATCCACAATATAGTGTGGTTGCCAATCCACTGATGCACAATATATTGTAAGAAAGTCTGAATTTTTTCATAGTTTTGTCTTGACTCGTTCCTCACCTTTGTATAAATTGATCGCGCTTCGGCAGTGAAGCTTTTCTTTAATCCATCCTGCTAACCTCTTGCTGTCTACTACGATAGTATGTAAGGGTTTAGGAGGGCTGTGGAGTGGTTTGTGATAAGAAACGGGAAAATGATTAACTTGAAATGAGACAATACGTTACGCCGCTTCATAGAACTGGTCGACTGTCACTTCAAAAATGATTGTCGTCTGATAAGTTCGGATTAGTTTGTCTACGGAGCAGTTTGCGGCAGTGATGTGTTACTTAGATGGGAAAGACAAGAGGAGAGGACATGATCTATGGGTAGCCGGGTGACAGACAGGCGGGGAACAGATAGCGTGGTGAATCAAGCTGTCCCGGAAGTGATACTGATGTCGATTACACCGAACGGCGAGGATGTAATCGAACGCGCCTGCCGTACATGCTATCTCTCTTTCCACCGTTACGATCCTCCCGCATCGACCGAAGAACTTATTAAGAAGGTCATTCGTAAAGGGCATCACTCGGTACTGGAGCACGCATCGGCAACCTTCAGAATTAAAGGCGGTTCACGCGTCTTTACTCACGAAATGGTCAGGCACAGGCTGATGTCTCCATCGCAGGAGTCACAACGCTACGTGCACTACGGGTCACGCAAACCGTTTGAGGTTGTGTTACCTGACAGTATCAAGCAGAAAGGTTATGAAGAGCGCTATTTTGAGATTGCCGGTGAGTGCTACAGTCTATATCAGAAGATGGTCGATGCGAATGTCCCGAAGGAGGACGCGAGGTACATTCTTCCGGGTGGAATCACATCGGAGATAGTAGTGACAGCGAATTTCAGAGAGCTTCGTCACATATTCTCTATCCGCACGGTCGAACGTGCTCACTGGGAGATCAGGAAGATTTGCCTTGAGATGTTGAGGATTATGAAAAAAGAGGCGCCGATAGTATTCTGGGATTTCGAGGTCGATGAGGAGGCGGGAACAGGCTACCGGATTGAGGAGGGGAATTAATGCAAATCGATAAGAAGCTGCAACTTACGGAGAATGCACTCAAGGTTCTGGAGCGGCGCTATCTGATCAAGGACAAAGACGGTAAGGTGATGGAGATGCCGATCGAGATGTTTGCGCGGGTTGCGGAGCATATTGCTGACGCGGACAGAAAGTACGGTGCCGATGATGTCCAGGTCGAGCAGATCGCAGAACGTTTCTACTCAGCGATGACTGATCTCGAGTTCATGCCGAACTCACCAACCCTTATGAACGCCGGTCGGCCGCTCGGGCAGCTTTCCGCATGTTTTGTCCTGCCTGTCGGAGATTCTATGGAGGAGATATTTGACGCGATAAAGCAGGCGGCACTCATTCACAAGTCCGGCGGGGGAACCGGTTTTGCTTTTTCCCGGCTGCGGGCGCGTAGTTCCGTTGTGGCATCGACATCAGGAGTTGCCTCCGGCCCGGTCTCATTCATGAAAGTATTTAATGCTGCAACGGAAGCGGTGAAGCAGGGCGGTACTCGCCGCGGCGCGAATATGGGAATTCTCAGAGTCGATCATCCCGATATACTTGAGTTTATCTCGTGCAAAGACGATGTCAGAGAGATAACGAATTTCAATATTTCTGTTGCGCTCACGGACGAGTTCATGCGTGCGGTAGAGGAGAAACGCGACTATGACTTGATCGATCCTTGCACCAGAAAGGTCTTCAAGAAAAATGGTAAACCTCAACGCCTGAGTGCGGTTACTGTTTTTGAAAACATTGTCGACCATGCATGGAAGACGGGCGAACCGGGCGTTATTTTCATCGACCGGATGAACGAGGCCAATCCGACTCGCAAGTTTCAGGAAATTGAGGCAACGAACCCGTGCGGCGAACAACCTCTTCCACCTTACGATTCATGCAATCTCGCATCCGTCAATCTCGGCAAGGTCGTCCTTGATCCGCTGCCCGTGCATTACAGCACGTCAAAGCCGGAAGATGGGATCGACTGGAACAATCTTCATGAACTTGTGAAACTCGGCATTCACTTTCTTGACAATGTGATCGATCAGAACAAGTATCCGATCAGGGAGATCGAGCAGCAGACGCACGAGACGAGACGCATTGGCCTTGGCATAATGGGTTGGGCCGATATGCTGATCCAATTGCGTCTGCCATACAACTCGGAGCAGGCGCTCGCCCTTGGCGAAAAGGTTATGGAGTTCATCAATACGAATGGACATTTTCATTCCTCGGAACTGGCGAAATCGCGCGGCAAGTTCCCGCGATGGGACCAGTCTTCCTTCGCCGACGAGAGCGTTTCGATGAGGAACGCCACTGTAACAACTGTGGCTCCGACAGGGACGATTTCGATTATTTCCGGATGCTCATCCGGCATCGAGCCCTATTTTGCGATCTCTTTTGTCAGGAACGTCATGGACGGGACCAAGCTGATTGATGTCAATCCGTTCTTCGAGAAGATCGCCAAAGAGCGAGGCTTCTATTCTACCGCTCTGATGGAGAAGGTCGCCAGTAGTAACAGTATCAAGGAGATGGAGGAGATTCCCGAGGATGTAAGGCGTATATTTGTGACTGCCGCCGATATCGATCCTGAAACACATGTGCGAATGCAGGCGGTATTCCAGAAACACTGCGATACCAGTATTTCGAAGACTATCAACTTTCCCAACGACGCCGCTCGCGATGATGTAAAGACAGTTTACTGGCTTGCGTACCAGCTTCGCTGCAAGGGTGTCACGATTTATCGTGACGGTAGTCGCAACGACCAGGTTCTCTCGACCGGCGCCACGCCGGAGTCGGAAACCGGAGTAAACAGTGAAGTCAAAACGATCACGAAGATTATCTACAAACCTCGCGTCGAGGAGAGACCGGACTGTCTCTCGGGGATAACCGAGAAGATCAGAACCGGTTACGGAAACCTCTATGTCACCATCAACGCTAAGGATGGCAGGCCATTTGAGGTCTTCGCTCAGATCGGCAAATCCGGCTTCTCGACTATGGCTGATACAGAAGCCGTCTGCAGAATGATTTCGCTCGCGCTAAGATCGGGGCTTGACGTTGACGATATAATAGAACAGTTGCTCGGTATCGGCGGATCATCGCCCGTATATCAGAATGGCGGCATGGTAATGTCGATACCTGATGCCATAGCAAAGGTTCTGAAAAGGCATTTCGGAAACGGCAAGCAGAATCAGTACAGACAGACAACGTACGACGTCTGTCCTGACTGCGGCGGGCGTGTCCAATACGATTCAGGATGTGTAGTCTGTCCATCGTGCGGTTTTTCGAAATGCTGAGATGATCGGCATGTATGAACAAGTTCTTGCCCGCAGGCAGATTATCGAAGGTTGAAGAAGACGGGGTCGTAATTCAGGTACAGACCGAGTTCTCGTGGCGGCCCCAGCCTCGTATTGCCACGAGCGTTAGCCTCGACGGGGTAGTAATCCACAAGGTCCAGAAAGACTGGAAGGATCCGGTCGAAACCGAATCGCAGCAGACGGCTGTCGAGAGATTTATCAATCGCCAGCACGACGAGGTCGTCTCGATCATTGAATCGCAGAAGCAGCAGCTTGTGAGCGGACAGAGATCGGGAACCGTGGCCGGCTTTTTGCAGGATATTCTGGAAGAATCGGGTGTAAACGCTGCATGGTGTCTTACTGATAAGGGTATTATCTCCCCTGATTCCGGGGGCAGAGAGATTCTTCCCGAATATACAGGAATCTTCGAAGGGCTGATTTCTCTCTGCTCGTTACTCTCATCGATCTCGTCGGTAGGGGAGATGATTGACGGTGAGATCATTTTGCAGGAAGATCTGCTCCTGATCGTGCGCCGGAATGTCCACTGCTTCATCGTTGGTTACAACCACGGGCAGGAGCCGACTGAGATTCTGGGCAGGGTAAACGCGATTCTGGAGCGTACCTGATGCAAGAGCTGCTTGAACAGTTGCGCGGAGTGATGGGTGTCTCCGGGGTCATGATCCTTGACCGGCTCGAACGGCTGGTCTGGAAGCTGCTGCCGACGCGCCTTGAAAACGAGAATATTCGTGAACTCGAAAAGAAGGTCAGAGACCTTGTCGACCTTCAGGTGGGTACGTCCAGCTTCAGGATTCGCTTTTCATCCGGGTGGCTTGTAATTAACGCTACCAACGAGTTTATCCTTATTATTCTCGCGAGAGAGGATGTCAAATTGGAATTGTTGAACCTCGTGATAAAGGTATCGATGGCCAAGCTCCGACATTCCAAAGGCTCGTGGGTCGAACCTGAGCCTACAACCGACTTTCAACCTCAGATGGGCTTCCTCTTACTCGATGCAATCAACTGTGTAGGAAAACACTTTCGCATGATTGTCGGTTTGACCAATTGCGTCTCGCTGCTTCGCAAGGCAAAGGACGATCTGTTACCGGCTTTTCCGGCACTCAAGCATTTCTCTGTGGATAACAATGGCTCTGTGAGCATCATACGCGGGTCTGAGCGGCACCTCAATCGGACGGTGGTTGATTCTGTCGCCCGCTGGTGTTTTCGCTTGAAGGAAATGGTGAATGCCAGGACATCGGTGGTCGGATTCGATATCAGAGAAGTCACGGCAGACGTCGAAGCAGAACTCACCCCACTCGGTTTCTATTGGTCTTACCAGCGTGCCGCCTCAAGGGTAACTCAGGAATCATAGTCAATTCTTCGGTTTAAGCTTGCTGAAGTCAATATAGGGTGGTAGCCCTCAAACGACTTGTTTGTCATTCGTATTCAAAACTCTCTTATGAAGGCGATGCTACGTCAGGTTTATCACGTTATCCGTGATGCCGTCGTAGTGATCGTGGCAGGTCAGAAGAAATATCTGGTAGCGTTCTGCGAACCGCTTGAGCACTTTCAGTGCGTTGCGGCGCCGGTTGTCATCGAATGTGACGAACGGATCATCGAGAATTATGACAGGATTCTTCTCTTCCGATATGATCCTGACCAACGCCAATCGTGCTGCAAGGTATAGCTGATCGATTGTTCCGCGTGACAGATGGCTCTCAGGGTCGACCCAGTCATCAAGTTCGTTCGAGTAAACCTCAAACTTGAGGCTCTGGCGGTCAAACCTCACCTGCGAGTATTTGCCGTCGGTGACTTCGCGGAGTATGTCTGATGTCTCGTCATCGAGAAGCTGCAGGGTCGACTTGAGTACATCCTTGCGCGCAGTTTCGATGTACTGCTGTGTCGTTTCCAGGACTCTGAGTTGATGTCTCTTACGCGCAACCTGTGTGTCGATTTCCTCGATGCGTTCTTCGAGCGATGCCTGGTGCTCGATACCGGATTCGGCGAAATCGAGTTGCCTTTCGAGCGTCATCTCTTCCGATTCGAGTTCTCCGGTCTCTTTCTTTATCTTATCGACCGCTGTTTCGAGTATTGCGAAATCCTCAGCCGACATGGTATAGGATTTCACTTCGCGGAATCTCTCGTTCTCGATAGCGAGATCCCTGGTTACGATCTTCAGTTCGTCTTCGAGCTCTTTCAGGGTTTTTTCGCCCAGGTAGCCTTCGTAACGATTAACCTCGCTCCTGATATCTTTGTCGAGTTCATATCGCTGTTCGAATTTTTCTTTGAGGAGTTCGACTTTGTCGAACTTGTACTTGCCGAGAACCGCCTCAATCGCAACTTTGTTTTCGCTAAGATCTTCTTCGATCTCTTCGAACCGGCTTTTCTGTAGGTCGAATTTCACTTTGACCTGAGTGCATGACTTGCTTCTCTTCGACCAGAGTATCGAAAAGATAATAAACAGCACGAGAGATGCTCCCGCCCCAAACAGGAAACTGGCATCCGCCATGGCGGTGAATCTGTACCAGTAGTACGCCAGAGCACCGGTGCCTGCAAGAGTGAGGGCGCTCATCAGTTTCAATGCGGTCCCAGGCTTAGCGAGGTTGATTTTCTCTGTGAGATCACTGACCTGTTGCTCGCATCCCTCTCTCTTTGTATCGAGGTATTTTCTCTGTGCGGCTTGCTCGTCCGCATGCCTTACGTCAGCCTTATCGATCTTCGGAAGGTGAGCGATCTTATTCCGGACTTTTTCGACGGTCTCCTCGGAAACCTTGATGTTACTTGTGCGTGACATCAGGTCTGAGAATCTCTCTTCTAATCTCGCAGATGTCTCCCGAATATCAATGGCGAGCTTGGAGTTTTTCCTTTGAGTCGTCTTGACTTCGTACTCTTCTCGTAGACTCTCCAATGTTGTCTTGACATTCTTGAGCCGTGTGCGACTCTGTTTTACATCGCCGATCTCACGCTTTGCCTTCTCTAAATCATAGGCTAATTCAGTTCGGCGATCTTCGAGCGCCTGCAACTGGCCCTTATGTTTGATGCCGGTTTTTTTTAGACCTTTTATCTGAGCAGCTAATCTGTCGATTGCCTTCGACGCAAGCGCCTCTTCCTTCCCGCCGGTAATGAGAGCTTCAAGCCTGTCCTTTATGGCATCCGGCGAATTCGCTATCCTGGCCATCTCGTCCTGGCGGATGCATGAAGTGGCCAGGAATATATCCCTGTTGGAGAGACCAAGGCCGTTCGAGACGATGCTGTTGACGCGCTTCCTGTCGTCGAGTGTCTCACCTGTAGATTTCTTCAGCAGAGTTACCGAGCCGGTGTCAAAATCCTTCGATAGCGAATACGACAGACCTTCCGATTCGAAATCGAGCGTTATCTCGAAATCTTTCTCGAATCCCCAGCTAGTCTTCGCTTTGACATCTTTTTTCCTGGTCTTCGGATTTTCAAATAGAGCGTCTGTCAGGGCGTCGACGAGTGTGGACTTTCCGGCCTCGTTGGGACCCTTGATGAGATTCAGACCGGGACTAAATGACGATGAGAATCGATCAAGTTTCCCGTATCTGTATATTTGGCATTTCTCGATCTGCATTCTGTTCCTTACAGCACATCCTTGCCGGACAGAAGAGCGTAACCGGTTCTGAGGCTTTCGGTGAGAAGCTCTTTCTGTTCGGAATCCTCGGATTTATCGATAGCGTCGGACATCTGTCTGATGAACTGGCCGAGTATCGTTGTCGGCGGGAGGTTCAATTCGAGCAATTCCTGCGGAACCTGCTCTCTTTCATCGATTATGCTCAGATGCATGAACGAATCAGCCAGAAGACCGTGAATCTCGTCGATATCTATGCTGCTGTCAGCTGTCGCCAAGCCGGTTATATGTACACGCAGAAGCTTATTCTCATCCGCATGCTTCTGTATTTCCTGCTCGATTTCCATTGTGTACTTGAAGTTTGCCGACGAAAGTTCGACTTTCTGCCAATTCGTCCTGCCTACAACTTTTTTTTCGATAGTGACTTGATTGCCGATGTTGACTATCGCAACATGTCCAGCGCCGGTCTGATCGAACGCCATCGGCTCCGGTGAGCCACAGTACGCAGCTTTGGTCTTGGTCGTCGGTAGCTCGAAGAATGAATGCCAGTGGCCAAGGGCGATGTAATCGAATCCGGAATTGTCTATGTCGTCAAGGCCGAACGGATGATCGTCCGCAGCCGTCTTCTCAGGTATCATATACGATCCGTGAGCCAGCAAAATATGGGTGCCATCGCGTTCCAGACGTTGCACAGACGTCACCGGGTTCTTTGTCGAACGGCTTGCCATGTTGGGCATGCCGTAGAAGGTGAGATTCTTGTCCTCGAGACGAATTACAGGATTCTCAGGATCCAGGAATACCGACACGTTGGCTGGCTTCTCGTGGTGGTCGATACTCATCAGCACAGATCCTTCTTCGAGACAATCATGAGTGCCCGGAAGGATCACACACGGAATCTTACCGAGTCGCGCGATTTCCCCGAGTGCAAATCTGATGAGAGAGCTCGACACCTGGTTCGAGTCGAATAGGTCTCCGGCTATGACCACGGCATCGACTTTCTCTTCGATTGCCATGTCGATTATACTGGCAAGCGTTGCTTTGATAGAGGCTCTGACCCTGTCGCCCGCTTTACCGAGCCCGGAGAGCTTTACGCCGAGATGAAGATCTGCAGTGTGGAGTATTTTCGCCATACAGTTAGCCGTAAGTTGTTAAGTGTCCTGCTATGTATCCTTATCGGAAAGCTTCCATCAAATATCAACTCTATATTGTCTATTCGGAAAGAAAAAGCAAGCAAAACGAGTGAGGCTAAGCCCTTTCGAGCCTGCTGACCGATTCAACATGGAATGTATGCGGGAACATGTCAACCGGAACAACCTCGCTGAGACGATACCCGTGGTGTATGAACTGTTCGATGTCGCGCGCCAGGGTAGACGGATTGCACGATACGTAGATCACTACCGGAGGTTCGAGGCGAGCGAGCCTGCGGACTACCTTGTTGCCGATTCCAGCCCTCGGCGGGTCTACGATAACTCGGTCGAAATAGGCTTCCTGCCGCTTCAACTCTGTCAGGTATTTTGCGCTGTCGGCGGTCTCGAACCTGCAATTCGTTACGCCATTCAGTCGTGCGTTCTGCTCGGCCATTCTGACTGCATTCTCACTGATTTCTACCCCGAGAACTGAAGAAACAAGAGGCGAAATGAAATGCGAGATTGTGCCACAACCGCAATACAGATCGAGCACGTGGTGCTCCGACGACAAATCGGCTATCTTCAATACCTGATCGTAAAGTGTTTCCGTCTGTCGGGAATTGGTCTGGAGGAATGTTGTCGGAGTGACCCTGAATTTGTACGGGCCTATTGACTCGAAGAAATCCTCATCGCCCCACAGAAGTTCTTCGGTCTCTCCGGAAGCGACATTGGCCGGTTTTGAGTTTACTGTTCTGTAAATTGCCGAAATCTGCGAGAACTCCGATTTGAGCTTGTCGACTACTCGATCCCGTTCGGGGAAGTCACCCGCATTCGTCACGATATTTATCAACACCTTCCCGGTAGTCTTGTTGTCTCTAATCACAAGGAAACGGATGAATCCGTGATGCTCGATAATGTGATAAGGCGGTATGCCGAGTTCGTTTACCAGCCGTCTCATCATTCTCACGAGCTGGTTTGAGACATCTGACTGAAGCAGGCATTCTTCGATATCGAATACCTCACTCCACTTGTTCCTAACGTGAAGCCCGAGTTTGGCAGGTTCAGAGTCACCCGGCAGGAATGAGAACTCCATCTTATTTCTGTAGTAGTATTGCTCTTTGCAGGGGATGATTTCCTTTAGCGGCGGGTCGGCGACACCTCCAATACGAACCAGTGAGTCCCTGACAAATTCCTGCTTATATTGCAGCTGCTTTTCGTACGGTACACTCTGAAAGCTGCATCCGCCGCACTGGTCAAAGTGCCTGCATACAGCATCAATCCGGTCAGGCGATGGCTCGATGATCTCAACTGCAACTCCCTCAAAGTGTCTGCGCTTTCGTTTTACTACTCTGGCTTTCAGCCTGTCACCGGGGATTCCGCCGGTTACAAAGATCACTCTTTCGCCGATTCTGCCCACACCTCTTCCGGTGAACGCCATCGAGTCGATCCGAACTTCGACTTCCGAGCCGACAGTAATTTTCTCTGTCATCGCGATATCTCCGTCATAGAGAGAACTGTAGAGTCAATCATCTTCTGGAATCGCGCTCTTGTTGATCGGGATCGTATCCTGATCCAACTGCTCATAGTATTTGGTGCCAGCGATGAGTGAATCGAGAATCTCCTGCGAATTCTCGAAGAAGTCCGGATCTACGGTCAGAATTCTGAGGAACATGCTTGTAGATGCGGCCGTGTCGCCTCTGGATTCGAGCATGCGAGCGATGTTGTATATCGCAAAGGTATTGTTCGAGTCGTAGTATAGCGCGGTATTAAACTCATCTTCTGCCTGTATGGTTTTTCCGAGTTGAAGAAAGGCAAGACCAAGGTTCAGATGCAGCTTTGGTTCCTCGGGATATATCTGAAGCATCTCCTCGTATATCTGGCGGGCCTCGTCAGCTCTCCCAATCTTGGCATATATGCTGGCTGTGGCAAATCGTGCATCCGGATTCTCAGGGTTGAGCGAGAGCAGCTTCTCGTAGTAGACGAGCGCCGAGTCGTTCTGAAGTCGTTCCACATAATAGTCTGCCATGCGGAACAGTCCCCACTCGGAATTCGGGAAGTAGTTCAGGAACTCCGAGT
>DAOVLC010000403.1 GCA_030631455.1 Candidatus Zixiibacteriota bacterium | reverse complement strand
GGACATGATGTACTCTCGTTGGTCGGTGTTTGGCGGGCTATCAGAATCGGTGCATACGATTCTGAACCAGGAGGTTGTTTCATAGGTTGGGGTGCCGGATAATTCACCTGTTTCCTCGTTGAAACTGAGTCCGGGTGGAAACTGCCCGAGAGTTTTATCCCAGGTGTACGGTGGGACTCCCCACATCGCCTGCAAAGTTATGCTGTAGGGTTCGCCAAGAATGGCGTCGGGAAGGCTGCCTGTGACGATGTGCATGCTGGGCGATACCTGCGAAACTGTTTTCAGAATCTCGTCGTCAGGATCGATCTGGAATGAGTCGGGTGGAGCCGGAAGGTGGAATTCATATGGATCACCATCGGTGCCGTTCCAGACTCTATACAGCGTGTCATAGTCTCCAGCGAAAGCAACTATGTCAACATTCATCGGGAATGGACCTTCGTTGTTATCCTGCCCGAGGAAGAACCGAACCAGGTAACCCTCTTCGGCTGTCGTATCTGGTTCGTACTCATAGAAATACCTGTAGTTCGGCTGATCTGACTGGTAGACCCATGCATCGAAGAACCAGCTCATATCCGATCCGTAGAACTCCGAGACAACTGAGTTGAGATCATCGGTACTGGCGCTGCCACCCGCAAATTCCGATTCGTGATAGAAATACCGCATGGCCGGGAAAAATACTGAATCACCGACTTGCCGCCTCAACATATGCGCAAGCCAACATCCTTTGGCGTAAACCGTCCTAAAGTCAAACACGTCGTCGTTTGCAAGGTCCTCAACATACGAAGAGCCGGCATTGATATACCGGTATGACATCAGCCAGAAATACGCTGTCGGCCACCCGTAGTGATATTCATAGAAGAGGATCTCAGAGTAGGTGGCGAAGCCCTCGTTCAGCCACATATGATTAATCGGCGAACATGTGACCTGGTCTCCGGCCCACTGATGTGCGAGTTCATGAATGATGACATATTCATCCGACCAGAATGTACCGATCGAAGACATCGTTTGATGTTCCATTCCCGGGAAAGTGCAATGCATGTTGCCGTATTTCTCGTCGTAGAACGGGTAGAGCCCCCAACGGGCGGAATACGCATCGAGAGCAGGGAGAGTGTGGCTGACCATGTACATCGTTGATGCGTACGGGTAGTCCGGGCTTATAGTTGGGAAATGATTGTGCTCGACCGGCATGAACTGGCCGGGTGCGTACTCCCAACTTTGAGTTATCTGGCTGAATTCGGTGAGTACGATAGCTACGAGATAGGTGGCTATCGGGTGCTTCTCGAACCAGTGAGTCGTTGTGGTGCCATCGCCGTTGTTGGTAATCGAAACGACTGTTCCTGCTGAGACACAGTCCATTTCGTAGCCGCCGTAGTAAGTCGGATGTGTGATGATAATGTCGGCGCTGTCGGGCTTATCGAAAGGGAAATCCTTGCATGGCCACCAGTTGCGGGAGCCAAAGGGCTCGCAGCTGTTATTACACACTCTTCGGCCGTCATAGTAGTCGAAGAACAGGCCGGTACCGCCGCCATAGTAAGGTGGATGGCCGTTGTATTCGACCTTCAGCGTGAATTCATCTCCAGTGTCAAATGTCTCGCTCAGATATGCAGTGAGTATCTCGGTCGTGTGCGAGAAGCTCTGTGATATTCCATTCAGGCGCACAGCGGTGACATTCAAGTCAGGGGTGAATGTCAGATCGATATATGATAATCCGCTCACCAGGCTTCTGGCTCGCACTTCGACATACCCGTCAATCCATTCGCTGCCCATGTCTATTTCGATATCTATCTTGTAGTGAAGGATGTCGTAGGCATACATGTTGGGCGTTGGGCTTACGACGACGAGAGGAGATTGAGTTTCGCGAATATTGTATAGTCGAGTTTCGGATTTCTGCGCACAGGCATGGCTTTCACCTCTTGCTTCCACCATCTTCTGCATCTCTTCCAATGTCGGCGGAGTCAAATGAATGCGGCCTGAACTGTCCCGAGGTCCGATGTAGATATCCTGACCAGAAGTGTCTGCACACGGCACCACAAGCAGCAGAGCAATCAATATGATAGCGAGATATCTGTGCATGCAACACCTCCGTCGTTGGTCCTATCGTATAGACGGGTGCTGCCCCACCTGGACAGCGGCTGCTGGTCTATCTCATATCCAATGGGCTTAGCTATGTAGCCCACGAGAATCATCTTCGTATGCTTCAGTCACACGGCGGCGGACCCTCAGAGAATATGTAAGCTATCAGGTACACCACATCATCGATATCAACATCACCGGAGCAGTCAACATCTCCAACTGTCAACGGGGCGGGTGGCGGTCCCTCAGAGAATATATACGCAATCAGGTAGACTACATCGTCGATGTCGATCTCACCGGAACCGTCGCAGTCGCCCCGGTCAACTGGCGGTTCGACAACGGACATCGTGTAATCACGCTGGTCTACCTTCGGCGGACTGTCGGAATCCGTGCAACGAACTCTGAACCAACTTACTGCTACCCAGGTCGGCGTTCCGGACAACTCGCCAGTCGTCTCGTTGAGAGTAATTCCCGGAGGAGGTTGCCCGAGAAGCTTCTCCCAATGATAATCGGGAACTCCTGCAATGGCGTTGAGTGTGAAACTGTATGGCTCTCCCACAACAGCATCAGGAATTGCCCCGGTAGCTATGTGGAATGAAAATGGCACTTCTGTTACAGTCTTGAGAATCTTTCCTTCACGGTCGATGCT
>DAOVLC010000246.1 GCA_030631455.1 Candidatus Zixiibacteriota bacterium | reverse complement strand
ATTCCGGCAGGTACCTCAAGCTTCTAATTGTCTCATCAGTTCTGGACTCGCCGGTGACAACGACAGTACTCACATCAGAGAGAGGTTCGATGCCGTCCGCGTCCAGCTTCGCATGCTGATCGAATCTCCTGATATTCAGCATCAACTTCTCGGCCTTTCTCTTATCACGCCCCCAGAAGAATCGCACCTTGTGCCCGGCATGATGCAACGATTCTGCTCCCTTGAGCATCAACTCGACATGTTTTTTCGGATAGGCGCCAGATATGAAGAATCCGACGGTGAGAGGAAAATCAGGGGCATCTATTCTCTCGGTTCTCTTCCTCGCGACTTCACTAAGATCGGCACAGAGTTCCGGCTCCAGTACGAGGCCGGTTGCCACAAGAGAATTTCTATCCACTCCGGCATCAAGCATCTTCTCTAACGTCTCAGGCAGCGGGACATAGACTCGCTCGATCCCGGTGACCGCGCTCTCCCTCGGAGCCGCAATCTCACCGTGGAGGTAGAACACCCGGTGCTGCTCCCTGAGCATATTCGCAAGAAGCGGATGCGCAACCAGACAGACGCCTTCATTGCCGTTTAGATACCAGAGAAGGTCACGCCGAAGTATCCTGACAATCATCGAGTTTGGGTTATATTCCGATTGGCCGGATCGAAACCTGCTGTAGATGCTTGAGATTACCCCGCCGCGCGCACCGAATTTGTACATCTTCTCGACTGCCTTCCATGCGAGAAACGACATACCACTGGATATCTCGAATATCGATGTTATTCGCATGTTTCGATATTGCGCGGGATGATTATGCTCCAGATGGCGCAACACCGAGTCAAGGTAATTCGGATGCCCCCGACCGATATCGGTGTAAATGACGGTAACCAGACGCTTTTCCGGCATGAGGTTATTATTCGAATTTATATCGATTAGTGATCGGCATTCGTCGGTCCTTGCCGAGGGCACGCGGCGTGATCTTGACACCCGGTGCCGCCTGGCGCCGCTTGTATTCGTTGGCATCCACGAGTCGGATGATTCGCTTGACCAGTCTCAGGTCGTGTCCGAGCTTCGCGATTTCGCGAGGAGATTCACTATCCTCGATATACAGCTTCAGAATCTCATCGAGAGCATCGTATGGCGGCAGGACGTCGGTATCCTTCTGGTCTGCGCGAAGTTCGGCTGACGGTTGCTTTGTAATGATCAGCGGAGGTATAAGGCTGCCCATCCCGACCTTGCGTGTCATCCTGTTTATCCATCGCGCCAGACGGAACACCATCGTCTTGTACACATCTTTGATCACGGCATAGCCGCCGGCAGTATCACCATAGAGCGTGCAGTACCCGACTGCAACCTCGCTCTTGTTGCCGGTAGTCAGCACCAGCCAATTGAACTTGTTGGCCAGCGCCATAAGGATATTCCCGCGAATTCGAGCCTGTATGTTCTCTTCGGCGACATCCTCCGGGAGACCTTTAAATGCGTCAGCCAGCGTTTCCTTGTATAGCTCAAACAGCTCATCGATTTCATATTCCACCATTGTGACACCGAGATTCTGCGCAAGTTTGCGGGCACAGTCGGCACTCTCCTTGCTCGTATACCGAGACGGCATAAAGACAAGATGGAGATGGTTGCTCCCGACTATGTCATGCGCTATGACAGCAGTCAGCGCGGAGTCGATACCGCCGGACAGGCCAACCACAACATCCGTGAAATCATTTTTCCAGATGTAATCACTGGTACCGACAATAAGCGCATAGTAGATTTCTTCCTCACGGGC
Organism: Candidatus Zixiibacteriota bacterium; assembly: GCA_030631455.1. Lineage (GTDB taxonomy): Bacteria > Zixibacteria > MSB-5A5 > JAABVY01 > JAHJOQ01 > DAOVLC01. The sequence continues at coordinate 2,364 of DAOVLC010000246.1, read as the reverse complement.
TATGGTCGCATCGACCTTTTTACGCCTGACTCTCTTCGATTTGGGCCGCACTTCGTATTGCACTTCAATTTGTTTGACTGCGGGAAAACTCTCGGCGGCTTTGGAGAGACGCGGTGTGAGTTTTCGTCTGAGCGAACTTTTCCTCAGATCCTCAACAGGTATATCCACCACCGTAAGGTCTTCGCGGAACATCTCCCCGAGTGCGATCACTTCTCCATCAGGTTCGATCACTACTGACGAACCGTCGAATACAAGTTCATCCTGCCCACCGACAAGATTGACATACGCATAGAAAACTTGATTCCGCTTTGCGAATTTTCTCAGCATCTCTATACGGTCATTACTCTTTCGCACGTGATACGGAGAGGAATTAACCGTCACGACAAGACCGGCACCGTGCGCGGCCTGCAAATCCCCCGGTCCTGGGTTGATCCAGATATCCTCACAGATATTTATGCCGATCCCGAAGTCATCGAGCCTATAAACCGGAATCTCATCGCCGCTGGCGAAATACCTCTGTTCGTCGAAAACGCCATAGTTGGGCAGGCAAACTTTCCTGTACGAATGGAGCAGCTTACCGTTTGCGATCAATGCGGCGGAGTTGTAGAGCTTTCCACCGTCGCCCTCAACGTAGCCAACGACAAACATCGGTGTCGCACTGAGTCTGGATAGCCTGCTCAAATGTTTTTGATTGTCCTTGATAAACTGCTGCTCGAGCATCAGATCTTCAGGAGGATAACCGCACAGGGACAGTTCGGGGAAAAACACGATATCGCATTCCCTGTTCTCGGCATCGCCGACTACCGCAGCAATCAACTGCTCGTTATAGCTCAGATCGCCGACTACCGGATTGATCTGAGCAAGGCCTATCCTGAATACCGTCTTCATACAATGCCAAAAATAGCATGAACGGAGCTATGTGTCAAACATAATGAGCATATATGCGGCAAGTGGCCACCAAAAGGATCAACTCGTGTCCCATGCGATTCCGTGCAATCGTGCCTCACCTTGGCACAAAACGAAAGCGGCCGGACGAACCGACCGCTTCTTACGTAACAATTTTGAGTAACGCTTAAATTTTCTTAGGCTTCTTAGCGTCTTAGTTTATCACCTCCCTCCTCATGCATGATTTTCCAATTCACATCGTGCACAAGGTACACAGCCCTAACTGCGATAGAAAACTAAGATGTGTCCAAACATAGTCAACAAAAAAAATCGCCTATAGACGGGCTCTGGCGGACCGGATTTCCACCAAAAGGTATTCCCAGAACAATGCGCACAGCATTTGGCCGCGACTATTACTTCTGCTCTCTGCAAGCCACCACTTTGGATTGTTATATCAAATATCTGCCTGGTATTTCTTCATTATATCAGCAAACTCAGTCAGACGATCGTCAACCATCCGGTTGATAGTGCCCTGAGGATAACTCCCGTCATCCAGCCGTTCGCCCGAAGGAACACCGGTCAGGATTTCGATACCCTGGTCAATTGTCTCGATCGGATATATGTGAAACATTCCCTTTCGAACAGCGTCGATTACCTCGGGTTTCAACATCAGATCCGGAACATTCTGGTGGGGCACGAGAACTCCTTGCTTTCCCGTCAAATCACGTGCCTTGCAGACATCGAAATACCCTTCAATCTTCTCGTTGACTCCACCGATAGGTTGAATTTCTCCCTTCTGATTCACCGACCCGGTTACAGCCAGATCCTGTCTGATCGGTTGATTGGAAAGCGAAGAGAGTATTGCGTATATTTCCGTCGATGATGCCGAGTCGCCGTCCACACCACCATATGACTGCTCGAAACAGATCGACGCGGACATGACCAGAGGCTTGTCCTTTGCATATCTGCTGCGCAGAAATCCCGACAGGATCAGCACACCCTTGTTGTGAATCGCTCCGGAAAGTTCCGCTTCCCTCTCGATATTGATCACGCCGCCCTTCCCGACCGCGGCAATGACGGTGATGCGCGTCGGTTTGCCAAATGCATACTGTCCAAGATCATAAACGGAAAGTCCGTTTATTTGACCGACCTCCTCCCCGTCGGTATCGATCATTATGGATCCGTCCTGGATCGCTTCATTGATCCTGTCCTCGGGAAGGTTCATCCGCTTCTTCCAGTTGTCGATTGCCGTCCTGATGTGATCGTACGTAACCTCCTCGGCTCCGTCCTTACCCGCCCAGTAATCAGCCTCACGAAGCAAGTCGGCGATTTTGTTGAATCGCGCCGTTAGCTTGTTTTGACGACCGGCGACTCTTACGCCATATTCGACTACCCCTGATATGCCGGTTCTGTCGAACGGCCTCAGCTTGTCGCGATTGCAGATTTTCGAGATGAACTTGACATATTCGTCGATCGTGT
>DAOVLC010000055.1 GCA_030631455.1 Candidatus Zixiibacteriota bacterium | reverse complement strand
GGAAGGGGCGGCAGAGGCAACCCGATAGGCTCGCTCGCGATGATCATTGTGGCACCGATAGCGGCAATGCTGATCCAGATGGCGATATCGAGATCACGCGAGTATGCCGCCGATGCAGAAGGCGCTAGGATACACGGGATGCCGCGCGATCTGGCAAATGCGCTCAAGAAGATTCACCGAGGAGTGAAGAAGATTCCGATGAAAGCCAACCCTGCGACTGCGCATATGTTCATAATGAATCCACTATCGGGCAAAGGCTTCGCGGCTCTCTTCTCCACCCACCCACCGGTAGAAGAACGAGTCAAACGCCTCGAAAGCCTGACACTGACGTAACCGACCTTCCGATTATCTGTGCCACCCCCAAACTTGCCTTTGGGGGTGTTTTCATTCGTGCCCGGCAGATGTCCACATCTGCCGGATGCTGGGGCACATCCTTCGAGGCTCAGGACATGTGTGGGCACGCGCCGCCTACAATACTAAGGTTCCGAGGCCCAGGCACTTGGACTTTTCCCCATGCAAAATGTGAAATCAACCTTTATATCATGTTTGCCTCATATCTATATCTTACCTTCACTGCTTAACATGCCCGAGGCCCGTTTCGACCATCCGCGAGCGGGCTTCACTTTATTGCATCCTTAGTAAGAGACTCCTGAATCGCTACGGATCATTCCAGCTCTGTCACCAGTCCGACCGCAGAATCAACAGAATCGACGTGAGTTTTAGCTTTATTTCGTGTCAAATGGATGGTAAAGTCTATGGCAGTGAGCGTCAAAGAAGAAATAGACGAGCAGGAACTTGTCGAGAGGATTACTTCGGGCGACAGGGCAGCCTTCAAGATTCTCGTGGACAGGTTCAGCGCCGGAGTCATAAACCTGTGCCACAGAATCACCGGCAACCGTATGGACGCCGAGGATGTAGCGCAGGACGTCTTTGTCGAGATATACAAGAATATCGGCAGATTTCGAGGAGAATCGTCGCTTGCGACTTGGGTAAACCGAATAGCGTACAATCGTTCGCTGAACTTCCTGCGGGACAGCAGGCACAGAGCCGGGATTTCGCTTGATTCGCGAGATGACAGCACCGACATGAGCCTCGGAGAAACACTGGCCGGAAAACTATCCGACCAGCCGGACAAGAACCTCGAGATTCGCCATAATCGCTCTATGCTATATAAGGCGATTGCAGAACTTCCGGAGAAATACCGAAGACCTTTTGCGCTCCACAAACTCGATGGAATGCCCTATGCGCAGATTGCCGAGACGCTGAACATATCGCTCTCGGCGGTCGAATCGAGGATTCACAGAGCCAAATTGAAACTGCAAAAAGAGTTAACCAAGACTCTAAAAGGATAAGAAAATACCGAAAGTTTGAGCGAAAAATCGTGTCTGAGTCATAGATGGAGGATGAAAGTGAAAGACTGCGAGTTCCTGGAAAGAAACCTGATTGACTTTGTCGAGCGGAAGCTCGACCCGGAACTTATGGCGAAACTGACGCGACATGCTGAGTCATGTCGAGGCTGCAGAGAGTTAGTCAAGGATTTCGCATCGATCTGGCAGAGTACCGATCAGGTCGAAGAGATCGAGCCGTCAGGCAGCTTCTGGGCGGAACTGCAAAGCAAGCTCGATGTACTAGATGAGCAACGCGACAGGAAGTCGTTCGTGAAGCGACTCATGCCGATCCTTCAGCCTGCAGCAGCGCTCGCAGTTCTTGTGGTCACGGTCCTGCTCGGTTACAGTTTCGGACAAATGCCGGCGTCATCTGTTGTGAGCGAGTCATCCGAGATTTCTGATCTCTGGAGTGAATACGGCCTCGAGTCCTTCGACCGTTTCCCGGACGGATCACTGGCGGATATCTACTTCGAGCTTGATGAAGACGAAGGAGATGAGTCATGAAGAGAAAGCTTGCAATATTCGGCGTGATAGTACTGACTCTCTTCAACCTGACAGCTCTGACCACGTTGGCCTATCACAGATGGACATCGAGCAGCTTACCCTGGGGGATTCGCGATGGCGAACCGAGGATGAGAGGGCTGCACAGGCTCGGAATTAACGACGAGCAAATGTCACAGTTGCGAGAGTCGAGGAGAGTTTTCGCCGAAAGAACCGAGCCTCTGGACGCGGATATTCACCAACTCAGATCAGAGATGTTCGAGTTGATTCACGCGGATTCGCCTGACACTCTTGCAATCTTCACGCTCGTAGACAGTATCGGAGCTATCCAGAATGCACTTCAGAAAGAGGCCATTGTCCACATGATGGACGCTGGTCTGATCTTTACACCGGAGCAAAGAATCGGATTCTTCGATATGTTCAAAAGACACATGGATAACAAATGGAAGCGCCATAGAGGCCAGGATCACGGCATTGGGAAACATGGTCTGCCAGGAGAAAAATGGGGACGTCCCGCCGGTGGAAACCACGGACCACATGAAAGGATGATGAATGGAAAGAGAAGATTGAGGAACCGCGATCACATACAACCTGACAGCGTGATCGATAGAAATCTAAACGACACAACTCAAGGAGGTAACTGAAATGAAGACCAGGAATATTCTTCCACTACTGGTGACCGTATTTTTCTTGCTCGCAACAGTGTCAGTATATGCACAGCATGGCATGGGGCAGGGCCGCCAGTTTCAGGGGAAAGCTGAACATGGAATGCAGGGCATGCAGAAAGGGATGCACGAATGCCTTGAGTTGACTGCAGAGCAACTCAAGCAGGTCGAGGAATTCAAGTTCGAAATGAATAAGAAACTGATCCCGCTCCAGGCGGATCTCAAACTGGCAAGACTCGAACTTCATGAAATGATGAGCAATGACGCATCGGTGGATGCCCTCGACAAGAAGATCGACGAGATCGGAGCGATCGAAGCGAAGATACAGAAGATCAAGATCAGGCATAAACTCCAGTTCCGGGACATCCTGACGGATGAACAGAAGAAGAAATGCGGATCAATGCCGGGCTTCAGACATGGATTCGGAAGAGGCCACGGTGCATACGGCGGTGGCAAAGGAGGTCATGGTTTTGGCGCAGGCTGCGGTAGCAATCGTGCCTTCGGAGGCGGAAGATTCGGCGGGGGCGGGCTTCGCTCAGGGAATTGCTTCTGGATGTCCGATGGTAAGATCTAAACTCCATACGGAATAATCAAATAACGCCGGAACCGAAAACGGTTCCGGCGTTTCATTATCGGGATATCAATTTGCCGGACGAGAGTCATTGATTCCCGCCCAACAGTTCGGTATTCAGCGGACGAAGAGACCGTTTATGATCGCATCTTTCTGTGAGGTACGATCATCAATCAACCTCGACATCATAAAAGGATATGTGACGCAGTTGATGAGAGACTGAGATACCCTTGTGTGTTCGCGTCTCTTCTGACCTGAATCCGTATCGAATTCGTAGGCAAAATCCCAGCCAAGAAGCATCACCCTGACACCGATGCCGTTAAGCTTCTTAACCAGCGGGACATAGTCGCCGTCGCATGCGACCAACACAACTACGTCGAATTGCCTGGTATGTGCGAGATCGAGAGCCTCGACGGAAAGAGATACGTCAATGCCTTTTTCGACCGGCCTCTGATAGTTGGTCTCGTCAAGGGGTAGATAGTGCGTCAGGATCCCGGCTTTGATCAGCACGTCATCGAAAATCCGCTCCTTTTCGAGTTGCGAGGATGCCGATGCGGACTGTGCGGAGAGCCTTCCGCGAAAATAGTGCGATTCAACGATATGGCAATACTGTTCTTCTACGTCCTCTAATTCGGCCACTTTAGAGATTACAAAATTGTGAATACCTTCAAGAGATAACCTTGCACCGCGAGGATGCCCGAACTTATAGAAGTTACTCGCTTTGAAGAAATAACTACCGTCATAGAATATCCCGATACTGATAAGTTTGCTTGCTCTTCTATGAGCCACCAAATCTCCTTTCTGCAATCTGATTCGATTGCGTTGTAGGTTCTATCGCTATTGTAATGCCGGATCAGCGTTTTGTCCAGCAGTTTCCGCGTATCTCAGCCATCTAAACTGTCGCAATGGCATCCATCTCAACGAGCGCATCCTTCGGAAGTTGCGCTGTCCCTATTACTGCCCTCGCAGGCGGATCTGATTTGAAGAACTCAGCATATACACTATTAAACACCGCATAGTCTTCCATGTTCTTCAAATATATGGTTATTTTGATCGACCGCTCAAGACTCGACCCTGCGGCTTCAAGCACCGCGTTCAGATTCCTCAGCACCTGCTCTGCCTGCTTGCGGATGTCTCCTTCCACGAGATCTCCGGTGGCGGGATCGATCGGAATCTGCCCGGAACAGAACACGAGGCGTGCCGCCTCGACCATTACTGCCTGCGAATACGGTCCTATTGCTTTGGGGGCGTTATCCGTAGATACTATTTGCCTTCTCATCTGATGCTCCTTTCACCCACAGGAAGATACGGTAAAACGCAGACAGTGTCAAACAGCGCGGGATTAGCATCGGGTCCAGACCGCCTTCAGGCTTTCCTGATACGATCATCGGGCCCCATGAGTGCGGTAAACTCCTTAAGAATCTTCTCGTCGAACTCATGCCGGTTGTCGTACATAATCCTGAAAGCCGCAAAAGTCTCCATTGCATCCTGATAGATCCGTCGCGTTGTAAGGGCATCGAATACATCGCAGACCGCGATGATTCTACCAAAATCATGGATGTGCTTGCCAAGCACTCCATTCGGGTAGCCGGAACCGTCGATTCGCTCGTGATGCTGGATGATCGGATAGCGGGCATCCTCGCTAATGAGACTGTTATCTTTCACCGCGTCGATGCCCCATTCGGGGTGCTTTTTTACAATCTCGAATTCGGCTCGATTCAACGGAGCACGCTTGTTCAGTATTCGTTCGGATACCTTAGATTTTCCTATATCGTGAAGAAGCGCTCCAAGTCCGAGATCCTTCAGATTGGCTTCGTTTTTTATCCCAAGCTGATCCGCAAGGGCGATACTGAATGTACAAACGTTTACTGAATGGGTATAAGTATAGTAATCAAATGATGTAATCCTCATCAGATTCAAGAATGCTTCACGTCCTTTCAGGATGTACGAAACCTGATTCGCGACCATATCCTTCGAACGTTGGATGTTTTCCCCGAGGCTAGGATTGGCGAGGACATCCTTGACAAGCGCCTTAGAGGCTTCATAGATGATCCCGGCTTTCTTCTCTTCCTGTATGAATGGATCCTGGATGATCTTGCCAAGATTCGATTCAATGTATTTCTGGTACTCGTGCTTAGCGGTGAATGGAACATATAGCTTCTCGACTCTGTTGTCGAGAAGCTTCCGCCTGGAGTTATCCGTAAAAGCCAGCTGCTTCGATCGGTACAGTACCATTTCTCGACCAAGCTTGATGAAGAGATCGAAGCTGAGAACGGAATCGATAACCAGTGACTCCAGGTAAATGGGTAAAAAAGAACTTACCCTCTGAGTGATTGGGTTGTTTGGCTGTCTAATCATACTCTTAAACATATTATCGGCTTGAGAAAAGATCTGATAAACGACAAAAAAAACGAAATCCCGCCGGGCGACGGGATTCGTGAATCCAACGAGAGAGGAGAATCGTCAGGAAGAGTAGTTTCTGATCATGAGAAGTACGCTTTGCAGAGACGTGGAGATGTTCGTAAGAGTCTTGCTATATCTCTTCAGCAGTTCAGAATACTGCCAGCGCATCGAAAATGCTTTCGGCGGGAAGCTGAAGACATCAAGAAGCGCCTTCTTATATGTTTCATCGATATATTTCACCACATAGTAAGGGTAATCACCTGCCTCATCACCCTCAACTTCACCCCTGGACAGCTTCTCTCGGTAGGTTTCGACTTTTTCGAGAACGACGGTACCGAAGCACCACGGCGTCATTATGATACCGAGGTTATTCCCGTCGCCATAGAAAGCTCGGATGGTCTTCAGGAGTATCGAGTACACTATTTTCTGAGAGCGGTAATATGATGTCGTTTCCTCGAGCGAGGGGTCGGTGTCGGCAAGCTTTGCCTCAATGTCCTGGAACTTTGCCATCGCACGCTCCCATAGTTCCTCGAAAAAAGCATAGTAGTCTTCAATATAGACCTTGACGTTTTCGCTCAGGGTCATAATGTAATAGCCTCTCTCATCCTTCTTAATCTTAGGCTCGGTAAAACCTTCCAGTCTTTCCTTTGGAAACCCTCTCTCAATCTTGCCTGCCAACATGCTGTCGCCTCCTCAAAAAGTTGCTGTCAGATCCAGCCTTAGATTGAGCAAGGGGTGTGCCATCGATAGGAATCCCGTACTGCTGCCGATACACCGACAACGATGTCCGGTTACATTATGATATGACTCAAGTTATCTCATATGATCAGATATTGAACAGTTGGCTGCAACGAGAATCTTTATGCATCCGGATGCGCATATGGCCGTTTTGTGTGAAGAGAACTGCACCTTTTGGAATATCCAGTTTGACATCCTTGGATGGAGGGATTATATAATCTGTATGACCAGGGCGCTTGCCATTGATTATGGAAGACGAAGAATCGGCGTTGCGTTCTCAGATCCGGGTCGGATCATTGTCTCCCACCAGGAAACAATCCTCATAAACGGATACAAAGATGCTGTTCGCAAGCTGGTCGACTATGTTCGCAAAAGTGAGATCGGAGAAATAGTGATCGGCTATCCGTACAAGCAGGATGGCTCGTTGGGTCCGTTAGCAGATGAAATAGACAGGCTTTGTGCATATCTACGAAAGAGATTCACCAAAATCCCGATCGAGCTGCTTGACGAACGTTACACTTCTCTTCTTGCCATACGCTATCTGCACGAGAGCGGACGGAAAGTAGGAGATGACAAGGGAAGAGTTGACTCGACGGCCGCAGCCATTCTTCTGGAAGAGTATATCACCAGAAAACGAGGTAACGAGTAGGATGCGTACGACGCCAGCTCTTGAAATCATCTCGTCACTTTTCGTCACTCTCTTGCTTTTTGTTACGCTTGTCTTGTTCATTCCGCTGAAGGTGTTAGCGTTCCCTGTAAGATGGATCAGGAAAAGTCACGCATGAAATATTGGCGAATACTCGTTCTGACTGTCGCAGTGGTGCTGACTCTTGCAGCGGCAAGTACTGCCGTGTGGTTTTCCTCCAATCCGGTGTCCGATTCCGGTGGGGTGTCGCTTTTCATCTATCCGGGCGACACAGGCGCCCGAGTCGCGGAGCGGGTCGACAGCCTGCATCTCTTCCCATCCACCTGGAGTTTCAAGCTTCTCTGCAAAGCGACTAATCTCGACAAGTGCCTTAAGATCGGACGATACGACTTCACTAACGAACATTCCCGCTGGTATATCTACAGAACGCTGAGAGAAGGCAAGTCCTCATTTGTGAAAATTACAATCCCTGAAGGATGGACACTGGAGCGTATAACTCAGATTCTGGCTGAATCGACAAGTGTTGATCTCAACGAATTTTCTCAGCTCGTCAATGATTCACGGTTCATACATTCGCAGGGCATAGAAGCAAGATCGCTGGAGGGCTACTTGTTTCCACAGACATACATGATACCTTGGGGCTCGCCTCCGGAATACACTGTTCGTACTCTGACGAATCAACTGATGAACTTTATGGATGACTCCCTCAGAACCCGCATGCGCGAAATCAGATTCAGCCTTCACGAGTTGATTACATTTGCATCACTGATTGAAACTGAGGCACGTGATGGAGAGGAACGACGCCACATATCCTCGGTGTATCACAATCGGTTGCGCAAAGGTATGCTGTTGCAGTGCGATCCGACCGTGATATATGCGCTCGGCGGACTCGACAGGCCGCTTCTCCGCAAAGACCTTGAGATCGATT
>DAOVLC010000213.1 GCA_030631455.1 Candidatus Zixiibacteriota bacterium | reverse complement strand
CGAGATGAACGAGACCGCGAATATCCTCAACAACGCCTCGTCGAAGAGCCTGATACTGCTGGACGAGGTTGGGAGAGGCACCTCGACTTATGACGGTCTTTCCATTGCGTGGTCGGTGGCGGAGTTTCTTCACGAGACTCCCGACCGTACGGCGCGGACTCTTTTCGCGACGCACTATCACGAGTTGACAGATCTGGCAAAGCGATTCAAACGGGTCAGGAATTTCCAGGTCGCTGTCAAGGAATGGCAGGATCAAATCATATTCATACGGAAGATTGTGCCGGGCGGATGCGACGACAGCTACGGCATCGAGGTTGCACGGCTCGCGGGCGTTCCGGGTGAAGTCACAGACCGTGCAAAGACGGTGCTCGGCCTGATCGAAGAAGGGAAATTCTTCTCGCCGAACAGCACAGGCAAGTCCGGCAAGGATGACAAAGGACTTTTTGCTTTCAAGTACGGTAATTCGAACAAAGTCAGGAATAAGATGTACGATAGGGTGAGGGATCTCCAGCCTGAAAGAATGACGCCGCTGGAGGCACTGAACCTGCTGGCAGAACTCAAACGCTTGGTTGACGATGACGCGTAAGATACGGGTACTCCCTGACAACCTGATAAACAAGATCGCTGCGGGCGAAGTCGTCGAACGTCCCGCATCAGTTGTGAAGGAACTCCTCGAAAACTCAATCGATGCCCGCGCGAAGTTCGTGACAGTCGGAATCGAAAAGGGTGGAGTCAAACTGATTAAAGTCACCGACGACGGAGTTGGGATGACGCCGGACCAGGCTAAACTTGCGCTCACTCGTCACGCAACCAGCAAGATCGAATCCGTTGACGACCTTTTTTCGATATCGACTCTCGGCTTCAGGGGAGAGGCGTTGCCGTCGATAGCTTCGGTTTCGATGTTCGAACTGGTCAGTCGAACCGAGGAATTCCCCGATGGAATAAAGATACGTGTCGAAGGCGGAAATACTAAGTCAGCCCAGCCACACGGATGCCCGACAGGCACGGTCATAGAAGTCCGGGAGCTGTTCTACAATATGCCTGCAAGACGCAAGTTCCTGAAGACTATCGCGACAGAAACGAGACAGGTGCTCCAAACGGTCACATCACTCGCACTGGCTCATCCATCGCTTGCCTTCAAACTCACCTCTGACGGACGGGCTCTTCTCGATTTCAACCCGGTTGAAAGTCTCGCGCATCGAGTCCTTGATGTCTACGGTGAGAACCTTTTCGGGCGATTCCTCACATTCGAGGAGGATGCTGGCCAGGTGCGGGTGGCAGGATTCCTGTCTTCGCCTTCCGATGCCAAGCGACACCGGATGGAGACTCGGTTTTTTGTAAATGGACGACCGATCTCCTCGCGGGTTATGCACGCTGCCGTGATGGCAGCGTACGGGGAGCTGCTTCCGAAGGGATGTTATCCGCAAGGCGTCCTTTTCGTCGACGTTGCAGCGGAGATCGTCGACGTGAACGTATCGCCGACCAAGAGCGAAGTCCGATTCAAGGATGAGAGGTCTCTGTACCATGTTCTCTACCATACGATCTCACGTGCCGTGACCGCTCCGGATGTTATTCCGGAGATTGTCGGCCAGGAAGGTGACCCGGCAACTAAGGACTATATCACAAGAACGAAGTCGGCGGTGGAATCATTCATTCGATCACACGAGCATGTATCAGAGGACGCGGGACAAACATCAATTTCACTTGAAACAGAACCGAAAGTGGATGTGCCGAGGCCTTCGCCTCAGACGGACATGAGCTACGAATCGCGTCCGAGGACTACCGACCCATCGTCACGGAGCGGTTCGGGAAAGGCATCCACAGTTCCTCGGCAGGCGTCGTCGTCCGTCAAGCCGTATCATCTTGTCGGGTTCTCGGATCTCTATGTTGTAGCGTTTTCCGCAGACGCTATCTTCATAATCGACCAGCATGCCGCGCACGAGCGAATTCTGTATGAGCAGGCACTCGTAGCGTTTGATCGGGAACAGCTCGTTTCGCAGAAGCTTCTCTTTCCGGTTAACATAGAACTCGATCCAGGTGCCTATCATGTTGCGGAGGCAGCAATGGCTGAACTGAACGCCCTCGGCTTTGAGATAAGGCCGTTTGGGTCGAGAAGTGTCGCAGTCTATGCCGCGCCCGCAGTTGCTCGCGATGCCAATCCCGAGAAGATTCTTCGGCACATGATCGACGATATGGAGGGGTTGGATTCGGGGAGCGAGAAGATTCACAAGAAACTCGCACAGAGCTTCGCCTGTCGTGCCGCCCTCAAAGCGGGCAATCGCCTCACAAAGGAAGAAATGGCGGCGCTGATCGCCGATCTGTTCAGATGCCAGAATCCCTATGTCTGTCCGCACGGACGCCCCACGCTCATAAAGCTCAGCAAATCGGAGTTGGATAAACGCTTTGGACGATAAACCGATGCCGCGCGTTCTAACCATCCTTGGGCCAACAGCAGTCGGCAAGACCGCGGTGGCGATCCAGGTTGCAGAGCGACTCGGCGGTGAAATAGTGTCGTGCGATTCCAGGCAGATATTCAAACATCTCGATATTGGAACTGCTAAGCCAACAGCAGCCGAGCGAAAGCATGCAGCCTTTCACCTGATCGACATGATGCCTCCCGATCGATTTATGAATGCTCACGAATTCAGAAGCCTGGCCGAGACTGCGATCGACGATATCGTATCCCGCGGAAAGCTGCCAGTAATGACAGTAGGCACCGGGTTTTATTTCAAGGCGATGACCGACGGTATCTTCGAAGCACCATCTGCCGATGAAGGCTTCCGGAAGGAAATGGAGAGAATTGCGGAATCCGAGGGATCTCCGACCCTGCACGCACGGTTGACGCAGGTTGATCCAAAGGCCGCTTCTGAAATCTCTGAGAACGACAAGGTGAGAATGGTGAGAGCCCTTGAATTACATTATCTTACCGGGAGAACCAGATCCGAACTTTCGAACGAAACCCAACTACCTCCTTCTCCGTATCAGTTTGTAACAGTGGAGCTTGCGCTTGACCGCGAGGAACTCTACGACAGAATCAACAGACGCTGCGAGCAGATGCTTGTGGATGGTCTGATTGACGAAGCGAAGTCCGTGAGAGAAAAAGAGCTTCTCTCGGACCAAATGGCCGAAAAGATTGTTGGGTACAAGGAAGCCTACGAGTATCTCGATGGAAGTTGCGATCTGGAGGAAATGCTATCGAAGTTTCAGCAGGCGACGAGAAATTACGCGAAAAGGCAAATAACGTGGTTTCGGAAGCACGCAAATGGACCCAAGTACGATGTGTCTGATAACACGTTGACAGACAACATATTGCGAGATTTCGAGAGCGCCTGAGGTCGTTTTCCGTCGCAAATCGGTAGAAAAATCGTGGCAACTTGCTGAGCCATAACCGATAATAAGACGAGTAAGCCAAAAAAAATCTTGACAATCTAAAACGAGTAAAGGTATTATTACGTTGATTGTCAAGGAGTTGTAGCTTAATGCTCTGAAGAGACGAACAACTGGTTCAAAGGACAACATATGTTTATTACCTCGATAGTAGCATTCAAGAAGGTCTTGCTCACTCGTTCTCTCTATGTCTTTGAAGTGATAGGCGTGCTGGCGCTTGCTATGATTGTCTGCTGTAGCAGCAGCAGGGTCCGCTTCAGCGAACAGTCGTTGCAGGAATTGGTGCCTGCTGACACCGTAGCTGCGTCATATGCAGTGGAAGATTCTGTCGCCCTTGAGCTTTCTGACTCAGCGTTTCTCGAGTATTCGTACATTGATGATGCGTTGCAGAGTGAACTCGATCTGGCTGAAGAAAACTATAAGATGGGCTTTGCGGCGACTCTGGATTCAAACTGGCTCGAAGCTCAGTTCTACTTCGAAAGCGCACTTGAGATTCTTGCCGCCATCGACATAGACCCGGAGAGTCCAACACTCGCCGCTGATTTCTATAGTCGTCTCACAAATGAAATAATCTCTGATTACAAGAGGACATTGCTCTACATTGCCACGCTTCCGGGGGAAAGCTCACCTTCAGCGGTCATCGCGAGATACGAAGAGCTTGCCGAGCTTACCCCGATTGATACAGTCACGGAAAGCAAACCTGAACAAGCGCCCGACACGGTCGTTTTCGACATTCCAATCACATGGAACAAGAAAGTAGAGAACTGCATCACGTACTTCCAGACGATCGGAAGAAAACCTATGGAGGCCTCACTGGCAAGATCCGGTAGATATATTCCCATGATGGAGAAGATATTAGCGGAGGAGGGTGTTCCGCATGACCTGGTCTACCTTCCGCTGATTGAGAGCGGATTCAATCCTAAAGCATACTCGTGGGCGCACGCTGTCGGACCTTGGCAGTTCATTGCCGGCACTGGACGGATGTACGGTCTCAAGCGGAGTTGGTGGTACGATGATCGAAGGGACTTCGAGAAATCCACACGTGCGGCCGCTCAACACCTGAGAGATCTGTACAAGGAAGCGAAAGACT